>JAGLTQ010000132.1 GCA_023135195.1 Gammaproteobacteria bacterium
AGTTTTCACACAGTCTGGGCCGAAACCGGACATAAGATCCCAGCCACGCAGTGACAACATAAAGATTGCCGCGGTCACGTTGTTCCCTCGCAATGACAGGCTTAAAAACTCTAGATTCCCGTTTCCACGGGAATGACGGGCACCTCTACAATTGAAAATTCACTCCCAATCCTCTAAGCTCGCTCCCTCAATAAAACACCAAATATCAGGCAATATTATGAAAGTTCTCGTTATTGGCGGCGGTGGCCGCGAACATGCTTTGGCATGGAAAGCAGCTCAATCTAAAGATGTATCTAAGGTTTTTGTTGCTCCTGGTAATGCAGGAACTGCACTTGAAGAAAAATTAGAAAATATTGCGATTGCCGCAGATGATATTGCCGCTTTAAAGGCGTTTGCTCAAAATGAAAATATTGAATTAACGATTGTTGGTCCAGAAGCGCCTTTGGTTGAAGGCATTGTGGATACATTCACTGAAGCTGGTTTACGTTGTTTTGGCCCTTCTAAGGGTGCCGCTCAACTAGAAGGTTCCAAATCTTTCACTAAAGATTTTCTTGCCCGGCATGACATTCCTACGGGTAGCTACGGTAATTTTACCGAGATTGATGCGGCTGTTGCTTATATCAAAGAACAAGGCGCACCGATTGTTGTTAAAGCTGATGGCTTAGCGGCAGGTAAAGGTGTGATTGTTGCGATGACGGAAGACGAGGCGATTACTGCGGTTAAGGATATGTTAGCCGGTAATGCTTTTGGTGATGCTGGCCATCGTGTGGTGATTGAAGAATTTTTGGCCGGTGAAGAAGCTAGCTACATTGTTATGGTCGATGGTGAGCACATTTTACCGATGGCGACGTCTCAAGATCATAAAGCAGCACTCGAAGGTGATAAGGGCCCTAATACCGGTGGCATGGGCGCATACTCGCCTGCTCCGGTTGTCACGCCTGAAATAGATGCCCGCATTATGGCTGAAGTGATTGAGCCAACGGTTAAAGGTATGGCGGCTGAAGGCAATCCCTATGTTGGTTTCTTGTACGCCGGATTGATGATTGCGGCTGATGGCACACCGAAAGTTATCGAATATAACTGTCGTTTTGGTGATCCGGAAACCCAGCCCATTATGATGCGCCTGAACTCAGATTTAGTGGCGTTATGTAATGCGGCGCTAGATAAAAAACTCGATCAAACCTCTATTAAATGGGACTCGCGCCCAGCATTAGGTGTTGTCTTAGCGGCCGGTGGATACCCTGCTGACTACGCTAAAGGTGATGTTATTTCAGATATTCCTGCGGCAACAGCAGACAGTAAAGTCTTCCATGCGGGTACTGCAGAAAAAGACGGTCAGACCGTCACCAGTGGTGGCCGGGTATTATGTGCCGTTGGTTTAGGCAAAACGGTCGGCGAAGCACAGGAAAAAGCCTACCAACTGGTGGATAAAATTAGCTGGAATGGCATGAGCTTCCGTAGAGATATTGGTCACCGCGCTATCTCACGCGAAAAGTCGTAAATACGTCGGTAAAACAACCTTAATTGTTCCTATTTTCGCCAAGATAAATCGAAGATAAGCTTCGACATCCAGGCTATTTTTGCATAAAATATGCGACTTTTCCGGCGTAGCTCTAATTAACGTTTTTGAGCCGCCGCACGCAGAAACGAATTTGCGTAAAAAAACAGAAATTATAACAATTTAAAAGACCTTTTAAGGAGCATTCATGTCTGCTAAACATCCCGTCATTGCGGTAACTGGCTCATCAGGCGCCGGTACAACTACAGTTAAAAATGCATTTGAGCATATTTTCTTCCGTGAACAAATTAGCCCTCTTGTCATTGAAGGCGATAGCTATCACAGGTTTGATCGTGCTGAAATGAAAGAACAAATTGAAGTTTTTGCTAAAGAAGGTAAAAACCTTAGTCACTTTGGTCCTGATGCAAATCATTTTGATATTTTAGCCGATACTTTTAAAGCATACGGTGATACAGGTACGTGTAAACGTCGTTATTACTTACACAGTGAAGAAGAAGCGACTGAACATAATGCTCGTTTAAGCACCAGCTTAACACCAGGCCAGTTCACGCCCTGGGAAGACATTAAAGAAAAATCTGATCTTTTATTTTATGAAGGTCTACATGGCGGTGCATCTGATGATAAATCTGACGTTTCTAAATTTGTAGACTTATTGGTTGGTGTAACACCAATCGTAAACCTTGAGTGGATTCAAAAAATTCATCGCGATAACGCGCAACGTGGTTACTCTGCTGAAGCGATTGTTGATACAATTTTGCGTCGTATGGAAGATTACGTTAATTACATCACGCCACAATTCTCAAAAACAGATATTAACTTCCAACGTGTACCAACGGTTGATACTTCTAATCCTTTCATTGCACGCGATATCCCAACACCTGATGAAAGTATGATTGTTATTCGTTTCCGTGATCCTGCCGGGGTTGATTTCCCGTACTTGCAAAACATGATTCAGGATGCATTCATGTCTCGTCCAAACACTATTGTTGTACCAGGTAGTAAAATGGGCTTTGCAATGGAACTCATTCTTAATCCGGTTATTCACAACTTGATTGAGAAAAAGAAAAAAGCTTAATCTAAAATAAGATTAAACTTTAAAGAGCCGGAACCGATTAATTTGGTTCCGGCTTTTTTGTGTGGCATATCCCTGTACCCTACCCTGCGGACACGCTTCGCTCTTGAAAAATATTCCCATAATAATTTTATTACTAACTTAACAACAATTCGAGATACACTTAACCCATGAAGACTTTTCTAAACGCAACAAGTATAAAAAATGATTGGCAAAGTGCTGCTGATGATATTTTACAACAGCTAGGCGATATACCGGCTGAAGCCAATGTTGCATTTATTTATGCCACAGATACTTTTGCAATTGAACTTAGCCGCTTGCTTGATGAGCTGAAACAAAAAACAAATATCCAGAACTGGGTTGGCAGTGTTGGTAAAGGTATTTGTAGTAATAACCTGGAGGTTTATGACAAGCCTGCTGTCACGGTTATGCTTGCCGATTTCCCTGAAAACTCTTTTACTATTTTTAATGGTATGGAAAATGCTCCTGAGTCCAAAGAAAATAACGTAAGCCTGAACTTTGCCCTCGTTCATGGCGATCCGCGCAATGGTTTGGTATCGGAACATATAAATAACTTGCCTGAAAAGATTGGCAATGGATATCTTGTAGGTGGTATTACTTCATCAAGCAACCATTTTTTTCAAGTTGCCAATGATGTTACCGAGGGTGATATTTCAGGCATTGTCTTTGATGAAAGCACACAAGTTATTACAAGCCTTACTCAAGGCTGCACTCCCATTGGTGAAACGCATACCTTATCGCAATGCGATCATCATATTGCGATGAGTATTGATAACCGTCCCGCACTGGATGTATTTAAAGAAGAAATTGGTGATGTGCTGGCACGGAACATTGATCGAGCAGCGGGATATATTTTTGTTGGCTTCCCGATCAAAGGAAGTGATACCGCTAATTATTTAGTCAGGGATATTATCGGCATTGATACCGAAAACCGCCACCTTGCCATTGCTGATAATATGAAAGTCGATAGTCAGATTATATTTTGTAAACGCGATGGGCAAACTGCAATTCAAGATATGCAACGCATGTTAAGTGACATAAAAAAACGTTTAGGTACGCAACAAGCTAAAGGTGCGATTTATATCTCTTGTATAGGTCGCGGTAAAAATTTATTTGGTGATGATTCAGAAGAACTAAAAATGATCGCCAACGTGTTGGGAGAACTGCCCATTGCCGGTTTTTATGCGAATGGAGAAATTGCTGGAAACCAGCTCTATGGATACACTGGAGTATTGACTGTTTTTTTATAAGCTGAAAAGGATTACTTAACCTTTAACCAAAAACTGCGGTATTTTTTGTACTCCACCGATTAAGACAACAACCTTAAAGCCATTTTGCACCAATAAAAAAGCCGCAGCGGAACTGCGACGACCGGTACCACAATAGCAAATGTACTCTTTTTCCTTGCCCAGTTCTTTCATGCGCATACGTAATTCATGTAACGGAATATTTATCGCATTTTGTAAGTGACTACGATTAAACTCGGTAACATGACGAACATCTAACCAGATATTTCCCTTAGCAACACGTACATGGGCTTCATCCGAGGTAACGCGATCAAGTAATGGCTCCTTTAATAATTCATTAAAATCAGCTTTTGCCAAACGCATCATTTGTCCTGGAGTCTTCATCGTTACCGAGGCATTTCGTTTAGAGCCAGACAGCAATGCTTCTTCACCAAAGCTTGCACCTGCATTTAACAACTGTCCTGGTAACGAGCGCTTCACCTTCCGTTAAAACATAGTAATAGTCGCCAGGCGTTCCTTGTTGAATAATAACTTCATTTTCTTCAACCGGGATTGTTTCCATTCTTTGTAACAGGGTCTTTATATTTGCCTGCGGCATATTTTTAAATGCCATAATATGGCGCATACGCCGAATCCAGTTTCGTCCATCTTCTTCACTTGGGTTATCACTTTCAGGATTGGAATTTTTATTCTCATCACTGGCGCTTTCTTTAATCACTTCTCTGGAGGAAATGTCCTCGGCGTTAATGATTACAGTTTTATCCAGTGCAGGTTCTTCATTTTCTTCAACAACGTTTTCCTTTTCCTCTGCCACCGCAAGCTGATCCCAGGTCAACATATAATCCACAATACTATTATCAACACGCAATACTTTAGCAAGCGTCATCGCAGTACAGGTTACTTGCCGCGGCTGCCCTTCTGCAAGAGGATGTTTAGCATCTTCAACCTTATGCGTCATAAAAGTATCAAGCTCCGGGTTTGAAACAGAAGTCATTTGCACATCACCCTCGAGCAAATAAATACTTTGATCGTCAACATCACCCTCTCGAAAAATAGTGACGCCGACACCTAATACCTCAACATCAACAAGACCTTGCAGCTCTTCTAAACGTTCTACAGATAAAACGGAGATAGGTTCAAAAGCTTTAAGTTGTTCGATTGTTATTTTTTGTTTTTTACTCATATCACGATATACCTTAATTTAAGCTATCTCGATTGGCGAGAATCCATGCGCGTGCATGTTGAAAAGTAGAACGGAGTCAGGATGATATTGGCACGAAGTTTGTTGTTATTTTTATCACTTTTAGCCCTCTTTTAACAGCAGCCCCATGATATGTCATTTCCGTCATCCCTTTCTCCCACAAATAGAAGGAGAATGAAAACAGTTTGTTAAATAGCTCACATCTTCATCATAAACAATAAAGAATATCTGTGAATTGTCGATAAAACGTACCTGAATATTCATAACTTATGAGCAAAAAAAACGTCATATGTTGCTTTCTTCGATTATCCAGTCTTTGCTCTCCAATCAAGATGTTCCCTATCGCCTGGTAGATTCTGCAAATCCTGAAAATCTGGCTCAAACCCATGCCTCCATGAGCTTTCTAAAAGACCCGTTAGGCATTGTTGTCGCTATATACAACAATGGTCATCAATTTGATTTACTCACTTTAAAGGCGCTGATAGAACGTCCCGCACTGAGGTTTATGAGTATTGAAGAACTTGAAGAAACATTGCTATCACTGAAAAATATAAAATCAAAACCCTTCGATAAAACATCCGCCAGCAAGCACAAAGACAGTAATATCCAGTTAATTATTGATGACCCCATGAGTAGCCAGTCAACGGTCTTATTAGTCACCGATGATCCTGCCCGGCGCATTCAGGTCGATATATGGGATATGCAAATAATGATAGAAAACGCCCTGATTGGTGGTATTTTTTCACATAAAAATAATGATAAAAACTCACTAGCAGGAAATATGAACAGTAATTTACTCGAACAATTAAAAAACATTGATCATCTGCCTGTTATGCCGACTATCGCGGCAAAGTTACTCGAGTTACATGCAAAGCCTGAAGGCACTGTTGATGACATGGTGCGTATAATTTCCCATGATCCAGCATTAACAGCACAAATTTTACGCTATGCGAACTCTGCATTATTTGGCTTCAGCGGCCAGATAAACAATCTTCAAGATGCTATTTTTAGAGTACTCAGCTATGAAACCGTGCTTTACATGTCTTTTGGTGCGGCACTTGGTCGCGCTTTCAAACTTCCACAAACAGGTCGGCTGGGCATGAGCACCTTTTGGAAGGAAGCGACATATACCGCGGCATTGTGTCAGCAACTTGCACTACATATGCCCATTCAATCTCGACCACCCGCCGCCATCACTTATATCACCGGTTTATTACATAATATTGGCCTCGTGATCATGGGTAATTTATTTCAAACAGAATTTGACTGGCTCAATAAAATGCTCACTAGTCGTCCAGAGCAGTCCTTGATAACAACAGAACAAAATTTATTTGGTTGTACTCACGCAACCATTGGTCAGCACCTGATGCAGCACTGGAATATGCCAGAAGAAATTACCGCTGTTGTGGCTGAGCACCACAATATTCATTACAACGGCAAACAGGCAACTTATGTCTGGTTAACACAGCTTGCCGGACAAGCATTGTCTGCTCACGGTTTATCTGATTCTGATGAAAAAGTTATTTCTGAAGAATTATGTCTGCGGCTTGGATTATCTGAAGCCGATGTTGAAGATGCGCTCGCCGCCATTATGGGAGAAAATACGGCTTTAGATGCCATGGCCGATACACTTTGTGCTTAAACTAAGTTAAAGACCTTTGCACGGATAGCGAGAAGTTTTCGCCATGCCCAACATTTATAAATATATAATAGGGTAAACGCAGATATTTAGCTTCGCAGCATTCGTGCAAAGGTCTTTTAGACTTTTAGTCCACCCAGGCGCTTCATAACCTGCTTTTTGTACCAAAATACACCTGCGGCAAAACTCAAGGCAATCAAAACTAATATCTCAACCAACCAAAGCCAGGAAGATTCCTTATACTGACTCGCCATAATTTTTGCCCGATCCTGGGACCATTCGCGACGTTCTGCTTTAAGCTCATCAACCTCTTCGGTTAATGCCATATTTGCTTTTTCAAGTATGCTGCTTGTATCGCTTCCTTGAGAAAGTTCTTTTTTTAAATTGTCATACTTCTTACGCAAAGCATTTAATTGAATAATAGCCGGCGCTTTCCTGGTGACATAAATATCTTTGATCCAACCTGTTACACCCTTGTCCGTGGTGATTTTTACATAACCGTCAACTTTTTCATGTACTTCTAAACGCATTCCGGTAAAAACTACACTAATAGGGGGGATACCACTTACTGGCTCTGTTCTCACTCCGACACGTAAATTATCACTAATGTAAACATACTCAGCAGCATTCACTGTTACAGAATAACTCAACGCGATTAAACTGATTATTGATGATAAAAAATAACCTGGAAGAAAGTTATAAACGGCTCTTTTTTTATTTTTTTGCATATGCATATGTTACGTGTGTGATATTAATTTCTTTTATTAAAGACAGTAATATTATCGTCCATCCCTTTATTAGCTTTAATTAAAGATATGTAATTAACAGGCTAACTACAACCATTTATTATTAAAAGGCGGTTTAATCCTAATGCCGATCAGTTAAGGATGCAGGTTCGAATTTATTCGAACACCGAGGTGAAAATCAGCCACAAAGGTTAGTATATACACCGCATTCGAATAAAGTCGAACCTACGAAAAACAAATAATACATTAAGTGAACGGCATTATGCTTAATCCGGTACATTTTACAAAAATAGTGTTACTAAAGCGTATACACACCACCATTTTCAATAATAAAACGAATGCGTTTTAACTCCTGCCCCTGGCAGGGACCTCGAACACAAGCTCCTGTCGTAGGTTCAAATAATGCACCGTGCAAGCTGCATTGCAAAAAGCGACCATCAAAACTAAAGAACTGCTCATCCTGCCAATTAAGATTTACCCCTGTGTGTGGGCAGCTATTTTCATAGGCATAACAATTGCCCATATAGTAAATCAGGAAAGCTTCCTCTTTCTTAAAGGCATCATTTTTCACAATAAATTCCTTACCTGACAGTTCGGCGAGGTCTTTCAAATCACAAATTTTTTGTCTCATAGAAGCTGCCTTGCCTTGTAAGAAAAATATTAATAAAAACATTTCACAAAAATTGTTTTTTGCACGTAAATACAGGTATAGTAGTGTTAAAGCTTCTTTAATGTATATGAAGCACTGTATTTAATAACTAAAAATTAACTTAATCTATTATTTAGGAGCTGAACATGGCCGCTAAGAAAAAAGCAAAGAAAAAAACTGCTAAGAAAAAAACTGCTAAGAAATCAGTAGCACCTGCTAAGAAAATCAAAGCAATCAAAGAACCTATGACTAAATCAGCGTTGTACACTGAACTTGCAGAACGTACAGAATTGAAGAAAAAAGAAATTGTTACTGTTTTTGAAGAGTTAGCAGATATCATCAACGGTCACGTTCGCAAAAATGGCGCAGGCGTATTTACTATGCCAGGTTTAATGAAAGTTAAAGTTGTTCGTAAACCAGCTACAAAAGCGCGTCCTGGTATCAACCCTTTCACTGGGGAAGAAACCATCTTCAAAGCTAAACCAGCTCGTAACGTTGTAAAGGTTCAGCCTTTAAAAGCATTGAAAGATATGGCTCTTTAAGATTTTTAATTCCTTATAAATTAAAGAACAATAAAAAAGGGGACATTTATGTCCCCTTTTTTTTATTCTATTTACAGCATCGCATCGCTACACCAAACTTAAAAACTTAAATTAAGCCTGAAATAAGCACCTTTATCCAGAGTTTCATCGGCAGCATTTATAATTGATACATTAATTTCCTGATAACCAAGGGCTATTCTTGCTTGAGGAGTTATTTGAAAATTCACATAAGCACCATATTCAGTTAAACCTTCAGCATCACCAAAAGCAACTACACCAGGTGCAGCATAGTAATAAATCCCTGCACCAAAGCCACCCCAGGAATCGGGTACCAGTAATAAATCACCACCAATAGCAAGCGCACCTACATCATAGTTAGCTATCTTTGCGTAATAGCCTCGAGCCCCGATAGATACAATTAGTGGAACAGAAATGCTCTCACCACGAACCAGTAAGCCTGCATTAATCAACCAATCGTCATTCTCGTTGTACAAAAATCCAGCCTCTAACTCAAGGCGACCAAAATCCTGACCAAAAGCTTCTGTTAAATACATGAATCTTGCTGTATCGCTACCTAGCTGAATATTCACTTCTTCGGCAGAAGTGACACTACTGATAAATAATGCCGTTACTAACAAAATAATTCGTGGGTACATATACATTTTCCTCTAAGCAACAAACGGGCTAAATTAAATCAAAATTTCATTTTATTTATTTTATGCGAAAGCCGTGCCAAGGTATACAGTGTATCCAGACTGAAGTCTGCTTGCCCAAATTAACTCAGCATGACCATCATATTCTGCTTTTATTTTTGATATTAATGCCTGGCAAGGCATTCAGTTATCCCTATCCCGGATTAACGTAGATATAAAGAAAAAGTACAGGCGTAATGATTACTTTATTCATCCAGACCTTTTCGAATAACATCATGAATATTTTTTACCAGCTGTTTCAATTGTTCAGGTGAATCGGGAACACCCGAACCGAATATCATCTCACGCCGGTTATGCGCAACTAAATCAATCCTTTCACCAACTTCAGGTTGTTTTTGAATAAAATCCAGTATTGCACTACGTTCAACACGTAACATATCCACCCGGTTCATTGCCGAGACGGTTGCCGCACGAGGTGCACCGGTTAATACAGACCATTCGCCAAAATAATCACCCGAATGCATTAGCGCAAGGTTGATCGTGCTGTCGCCTAAATGATGTGATACCCGTGCGGTACCACTAATAATAATATAGAAATAATCACCCGCTTCACCTTCATTAACAATAACGCCTCCTTCAGGAACGCCCGCAATTGAAGATGCATCGATCAAGGGTTGTAGCGCAGCCTTATCCAGGTGCCGAAATAAATCAACACTGCGTAAAGCGGTTTCACTTAAGCGGTTCTTATAACGTTCCAGTATCGCGCTATATAATTCTGAACGATCTGTAATCACTTTTTCAAACAAGTCACCAGGAATAATGAGTAATACGCTGGGCTTGATTACCGTCACGTTTGAAATTCGTGGAGAATTAAACAAAGCGGAAATCTCACCAAAAACTTCTCCTCGTTTTAAATGAGCTAAGACAACCAGGTTTTCATCATTACCCTCACTAATTTCCACTTCACCCATGACGATAATAAAAATGCGACGATCACTTTCTCCTTGCTTACACAACACTTCACCTATTACTGCAGAATGAACAGTGCCGTAATCAATTAATGTTTGCTTTTCTTCAGCTAATAACAAGTCGCCAAAAGCAGTTTGATTATCAATTGCTTTTTCTATGACTTCGTAAATTTTTTCATTTTCATTCATAACTCTATTTTCCTTGGGGCGAGGGGTGCGCTTAGTTTAATAACTCTCATAAAAAATAAACTGGAAACAAATCACAAATTATTGATAATTTAATTAAATCAGGTGTATTGCAGGCTAAATTTTATATAATACTGAAATGAACTCCTTTAAACTACCGAGAATACAAATACAAAAATTATGCTAAAAAAAATACTTTTCTTATTCTTATTTCTTAACTCAAGTTTTGCTTTTTCTGCGCAACCCTTACTGGTTGATATTAACTGGCTGAAAAAAAATATAAACTCTTCATCCATTCGTCTTATTGATATGTCAGAAAGCACACAATATCAGCGCTTTCATATACCCGGCGCAACACACCTTCCATACGAGGCGATTAATACACGTAATAAAAGTGACGTAAGTTTCAGTGCTGGAAAAAAACAAATAATTAAAATTTTAGGTTTGTTAGGTATTCAATCCAAACACCATGTTGTTATTTATGATGATATGGGTGGCTTACATGCAAGCCGCCTTTTCTGGGAACTGGAAAAAGTCGGCCACAAAAATATTTCGCTGCTAAATGGTGGCCTGGTAAAGTGGATCCTTGCGGGCAATAAAGTGACTGCCGATTCCCAAAATATAAAATCGACTCAATATCATTCTGCTGCAAAATCTGCACGAAATAATACCGCTGACATTAAAGAAATACTTGGCAGTAAGTTCAATAATAAAAACATCTTACTGGATGTGCGCAGTAAAGAAGAATACAACGGTCACCCGCGTTATCCTCGAAGCGGGCATATTCCGGGCGCAAAATGGTTGGAATGGTCTCAGGCAGTAAATTTCGATAATGCATTCAAAATGAAAAATAAAAATGCATTAACTAATCAATTAATGCAAATTGGCATCAGCAAGTCAGACACACCGATTACTCTTTATTGCCAATCAGCACATCGTGCATCGCACAGCTATTTCACCTTGCGCCAACTGGGCTTCAAAAACGTAAAAATTTATGATGGCTCAATGTCAGAATATGGCAAAATCAAATCCGCTCCTCTGGTGAAGGGGATGACACCTTAACATTTTATTTTGAGGCAAAAAAAAACCTTCCTCAGCGCTCAACGGGGGAAGGTCATGCTAAACAGGCATGAAAGAATCCTTTATTTTTGTGTGCAAAGAATACGTGGCAACACTGAATATTAATTAATTTAAAAACATACAGTATATTGAAGACAGAACGTATTCTATAAAAGATGCAGCATATCTAAATCTAGTAGTACAAAACGTACCTTTCAAATTTTTTGACACTATTTATGATTAAATTTATTAATCAGGCACATCACACTTCTTGCAGTTAAGCTCGGTTCCGAGAATTTTTTCACGACTTCGAGCCTTTTCCACCCAGGGTCGATTCGTCCAGGGTGGATTATGCCGGGTATGACCACAACCAGATTAATCGCGGAAATTGTCATACTGCAAAGGCAAATCAAATTCTTCTGCTTTCAACACGGCAATCGTCTGCTGTAGATCATCCCGTTTTTTCCCGGTGACTCGAACCTTTTCACCCTGAATAGCCGCCTGAACTTTCAATTTTTTTGTCTTAATTAATTTTACAATTTTTCTTGCAGTATCAGAGTCTAAACCCTGCTTAATGGTCACTCTTTGCTTTGCTTTTTTACCCAGCTTTGTCACATCCGCTACCTTTAAACAGGCAATATCAATACCGCGACGATGGAGTTTATTCTGCAAAATATCCAGCATTTGCTGTAATTGAATATCCGCATCTGCAGTCATCGTTATGGTGTCATCGGCACGCTCAAACGTTGCCTCAACACCACGAAAATCAAACCGTGTACTTAATTCCCGATTTGCCTGATCAACCGCATTGGTTACTTCATGAAAATCGACCTCTGAAACCACGTCAAAAGATGGCATGGACACACTCCCCTACTATTTCTAAAAATACGAACACTTTCTCAGCTAGGCATGATAAATGCAGAATCCTAAATTAACTCTGAGCTTACTAGCTGGAAACACATTATCCGATCAATATCACACTTTGTGAATTAGAAGGTAAGGTGCACAGAAAGTGAGGACTAGTTCAAAGTTTAATTTACTTTTGGCAGCTATATTTATAAGTAATCCCAAGCAGGTATTCATTATGAAATCACCACTGACAGTTTTATTCGCCCTACTCGCCGCTAGCGCGCTTTCTGGCTGTAATACAATGCAAACGAATAAGGTAGCCTCTGCCTGTGAACAAGGCATAGAAAGCCTTAACCTGCATTTAAGCAGTCGCTCTCACAATATTCACCAAACTAATTTAAGTCGAGCTAATTCTCTATTAGAGGCGGCTCAGGTTCAGCACCAATTCGCTGAATACCCTGGCTGTCTTGAAAAGGTGAGGCGTGCTCAGGATTATTTAAATGGACGGCAAACGGCAATCATTAGCCGCTTATCAATATAGAAAAGGATTTGATGAAACCGCGTTGATTTAGATTTGATTCATTAACGCGGTTTTTTTGGCCGCAAAATTATTTAAAAACAGATTCAACTCATTTGTCGCATCCTGCTGAGTTTCAAAGGGCCCATAATCCTTCCCATCGCGAATAGCAAAAAACCACTGCGTACCGACATTAAATACTCGACCGGTTCTAAATGGCAGCAGGCCTGTTTCTCCAAATCGACGTTCCATTCCAGATACCCCTTTAACTCTATTTAAAATAACCCTTTTATTTAACTATTTGAAGTTTAATCAAGAAAAATGTGGATTACCATGTGCAAAGTTTAAATAACTGTTAAATCACACCTTTTCAAAACAGGCTTTGCGGGATACTCTCAGGGCATAAATCCACCGTATTTCAACAGGAGACTGTGCAACGTGTCTGCAAGAAAGCTCTTTAAATTTGTGCGAATATTCATTCTCTCGATGATTTTAATTGGTGTTGCACTGGGTAGCTGGCTCACCAGCAAAAGAAGCACAAGCTGGGAACAGCCTCTCTGGGTCGCTATTTATCCCATCAATGCAGATAATAGCCAAAGCACTCAAATCTACATCGATCAGCTGGATATAGAGGATTTTCAGTCGATAGAAGAATTTTTCAACGAAGAAGCTCAAGAATTCAACCTGTCATTACAACACCCCTTCACCCTCAAGCTCGCCCCCCAGGTGAAATCTTTACCGCCTGAACCACCCAAGTCAGGCGCGGTGTGGGAAATTATGCTGTGGAGTCTCCAGCTACGTTATTGGGCTTACCAGGCAAATACCTATCAGGGCCCCGCACCACATATCCGTATGTTCGTGAAATATTTTACTATCAAAGACAGGCAGCCGCTGGCACATTCATTAGGGCTGCAACAAGGCATGCTCGGTATTGTGAATGCCTTTGCGGAAAGAAAAATGACGAATAGCAATGCAGTGGTAATCACCCACGAAATCCTGCACACCTTAGGTGCGACAGATAAATATGATTTGAGTACAGGACAGCCAATTTTTCCAAATGGCTATGCAGAGGCAACACTTGAGCCGCTTTATCCCCAGGAAACGGCTGAAATAATGGGGGGTAAAATTCCTGAATCTGAAACCCAATCCATTGTACCTGGAGGGTTACATCAAGTTATCATTGGTAACCACACTGCGCGTGAAATTTTATGGCTGGAGTAAGAGTATGTCGGTAGAAAATATAAAATCAAAACAAGAAATTATTAAGACATTTCTTAGTGACATGGCAAAAACAGCTAGCCAGCATGATTTTGAAAAACACATGAACTTAATTTCAAAAAAGGTAGAAGTATTTGGCGTGCCAGGATTTGAATCAATTAGTTATGATGATTGGTTTAAGCAATGTGAGAATGAATTTAGCGAAAAACTCATTAAGGCAGTGAGCTATGAAAATATAGACATTATAGATTCAACTGAGTCCGTCATTATGTTTAAAACCATTGAACATATTGAAACAAAAGATAAAACACAGAACGCGACAGATGTGGTGATTGTTATCACACGTGAAGATGATGGAAAGTGGCGTGTTACTCAAGAACGAATTTTACCAACAGATGAACTTGCACAGAATAAAAATTATAGCTTAAACTAAATAACTTAAAGAAATCTTACGCCAAAGTTATAACCATGCTTTGCCAGCTCTACATGCTTCACTTCACCGGCAATATTAATTTTCCGTTTTAAACCATTTTGAACAAGGTTGAACGTTAAACGAAGTAATTCCCCCTTAATTCGAGGCATGTCTGCATACAAGCCTATACCCGAGGTTGAAATATCATTCGCTTTTATAACGGTCTTCTTACCATCAACAGAGTCTAATAAAATATCTCTGTGGAATACCGTTCGACGATGTTTTCTTTTCTCCTTGCTGCTCATAGATTTCTCCTTAAACCTGATTAAAGCTTCCAGCCCCCTCATACACCAGAAAACTAATGTTAAATTAATGAAATAACGAGTTTAAATAACTACTCCTCTTCCTCTAAGCGTAGTTCTTCTGCTTGCTGGTGCAGCCTTATTTCCTTTTCAATTTCTTCTTTACGTTCAACCAGGAAAATGAGACCTAATCCAAAACCTATTGTTGCCCCGCTAACATGCGCAATAAAATTGATGGCTGACTGATCTTCTGAGACATAAAGCGCATAGATATCCCAGCTGACATACCATGCCGCTAATACCCAGGCAGGAACTTTAACTATTCGAAAAATAATAAAAAACCATAGAAAACAACGAATATTTATTTTGGGCATTAAGTAAACAAAAACGCCAATCATTCCCATTACCACTCCAGATAAACCTAATGTGGGTAATGCATCATTGATATTCACCATCGCCAGCGAGTACGATAAATGTGTCCCTATTGCCAGCGAAGCAAAAATAAGCGCATATCGCAACATGCCTAAAATCATTTCAATGGATGCGGCAAAAGCAAAAAAGAAGAATAAATTACCCAGTAAGTGATCCCAGCTACCATGAGCAAAAGCTGCCGTAATCATATTTTTCAAATTATAAGAATGCGGTTCATACATCAGTTCAGTTGTTAAATCTTTTGCAACACCACCTAGTCTGAATTCGCGATATTTTTCTTCCAGCATGCCGCGAATAATAATTCGACTTGATACTTCTGAACGACTGTTAAATTTATCAGCTTGCTCTACCAGTTCATTAATTCTTTGGTCTGGATTTTTATATGAATGGATATGATAAAAAATACTGCTACACGCTTCTACATCACGTTCACCATAGACTTTCTCAATCACTAACCAGAACATTCTTTCATGATCTTTCTGGCAGTATTCTTTTGATGCTTTTTGCATTTCATCAAAACTGGCTTCTTGACTTATATAAGTAAACAAACAGACAACGCAAATTAAAATCGTAAGCAAAGGGATACGATTAAAATTAAGATCTACGCGAAAAGGGAAAAACAGCATGCAGGTTTGTCCGGTCAGTTATTGTTATCTATCTTGTCAAATAGGTCCAACATTTATTCCTGATTAAAATACCCCGTTTTCAAACATAAAAGTATTTAATTGAATACAAAAGAAATAAATGCTTTATATGAACTTTATAATAATAAAAATGAATATAAGAGGGAAATGAAGTACGCCTAAACCGCTGAAATGATGTGTTATGAAATCAGACTTCCTGACTCCAGATATCTTTTAAATTATCCATAGAGAAACGATCACCATCATACTCATAATCAACAAATACGAGCCCAAAACCCTCATCCGCCACACGTGCAACACGCGTGTTAAAACTCACACTTGGATAGGCCGAGCTCAAAAATTGCAACTTAATATGCGCACCTTTGGGCAATGTCGGTTTGTTATCAAGACGAACAAACACACCCGTATTAGAAATATTGCCAGTAACAGCTTTAATTTCTCCAAAAACTGAATGACTCAGTATTACTGAAGCATTCACTATTTTGCGCAATTGTCCCCTTTTATTTTTCATTGATAATGCTACTTCACTGCTTTTAATTATTTTGCTAAGTATACCGGCAATCATATGATTATAATTTGTTTGGCATCACGCTTTTAAAACTTGTTACCTTCATATTAATGTTATTTAATCATTCTGTAATCATCCAAAAGTCGGACTTTCAGAAAGCAATTTCGTCAGCTAATTAGAATAAATTCATATACCCATCCTAACTCTAAAGTGTATAAATAAACAGCCACGTACCCGATACCTCTAAATTAAGTAAAGCATTAATGAGTGCTGATATCAGAGCAGTTCTGGATGCCTTCTAATTGGTCAAAAATGATAGGAGCAATCGAGTACGTCCAGATAATGGTACTACCGCATGATGTGGGCCTCTATTTAAAAGTGACGATGCGCAGTACTTTTCAGACTGGTTTGAAGCGCTTGAAATGAACCTCGCCATTCCTCCAGATTAAAAATGAGATTAACAGAATATTGAATAACTGAATTTCAGCGATGATTACTCTAAAAATTTTACGACAAGCTCTGATTCAGTTTGCCTGAGATAAGATACAGGAAATAAAACATCCAGATTTATTGGCCGTAAGAACAAGGCGTTTTCCGTTGTATCAACATTCAAATTCTTAAATGAGTTTAACTTTATAGCGGCTCCACCATCTGAAATATCATTGATCACCCCATCCACGCGACCAATCTCTGAGTGATATAGCCGTACAGGGGTACTAACGAGTCTTCGAGTTTCAAATCGACGTTCATCCATAGTGATCACCTCTACTTTGTTCTGTAATTATAGACGGATCTACAAAATCATCATTTTATCCAATGATTTTAATGAGCAATCCTTATTTAAACCATACTTTTTGTCGTTTTAATATTAATTGATCCAGATCAATTAACGACAGCAAATTTCGCTCCATATTTATACTCAATCTAAAATCAAAATGGGCGATGTATGCAGGATAGAAATTCACAAATCGTTAAAATTAAGAATAATGGCTGGTATGTTGAAACACCGATGGGATTTGATGGCCCCTTTGATTCTCAAAATGAAGCCACCGTATTTCTTGATTTAATTAAAACCAGTAATGCTGCCAGAGTCGAATGCGCGGGCCTGCAATACACACCACTAGATTAGTGTGCGTAAGCAAGAATCGATAAATTAAGCTGGATTGGTTGGTATTGTATTTATCATTGAGGGGCGTTTTGAAAATGACTCATACCAATCCATCAATTTTGAACGGCTAGCTCGCCAGTTATCATCGGCAAAACGAAAGTCCAGCCAACCCAATGTGCAAGCAACACTCAACACGCCAAGATCTAAATTAGATCCCCAATCAGATACTGTATTTTCCAAATAGTTTAATCCGCGCTCAACAGAATTTTTTTGCATATTGTCAAAGTCTTCTGATTGCTGTTCGGTAGAACGTTTTCTTTCCAGAAAGCGTAAAATACCCGCTTCCAGAATGCCATCTGCCAGTGCTTGTAAACGTAAAACCTGCCAGCGACTCTCACCCTCTGCAGGAATCATCTTGCTGCCATTATGCAATGAATCAAGATATTCACAAATTACTCTTGAATCATAAATAATTTGTTCATCGTCTGTAATTAACGTCGGAATTTTAGACAGTGGATTTTCAGCCGTTAAATTATCTTCCGCTTGCCATGGGTCAGTTGTAACCCACTCAATTTGCGTATCTAATCCAACCTCAATCGCTAAAACATTTACCTTGCGAACAAACGGTGACGTCGTTGAATAGTAAAGTTTCATAAGAGAAGTTAATCCTTTTTCTCTTCCTGGCTTTCTTCTTTAATTTTCTTAGGTTGTTTTTTTACAGCAGGTGCACCTTTAGGCCATGCCCCAAAGGGATAAGGGTGCTCATTACTATTAAAAGTAAGAAACGTTAATATTTGATAAATATAAGTACTGAGACCTAACCCTAACTTCACCAGCCTGTCATTGGTTTTTCCTGTAAACAAAGTCAGTAAAAACTGAAATGCAATAACAGCAAAAATAATCACCTTTGCGACACTGTAAAAAACTAAAAACAATAACATGTACAAGCCACGCAACCATGTTTTACGTTCTTTGATATTTTGTTTTAATTCTTCATCCATTATCTTTCTCCAAACTTATAGTTATTGTTTACGCGTAAAGACCCAGTTAGTGCCTTTAGATAATTTTTTATTGAACTTATAACCATCTTCATTAAATAATTTAATATCTTCAGGATCGCTCAATTTGTTCTGGATAATGTAGCGACTTAATAAACCACGCGCTTTTTTCGCGTAAATCCCGATCATTTTATAATCACCATTTTTAAATTCTTTAAATGCAGGCGTGATTATTTCAGCATTCAACTCTTTAGGTTTTACTGATTTAAAATATTCATTCGATGCTAAATTAATTAATGTGTCCGATTTTATTTTTTTCAACTGCTTATTCAGGCCTTCTGTAATATCCGAGCCCCAAAATTCGTATAAGTTTTTACCTTCATCCGTTTTCAACCTTGTTCCCATTTCAAGCCGATAAGGCTGCATAAGATCTAAAGGCCGTAATAAGCCATAAAGCCCGGAAAGAACACGTAGATGATTCTGTGCAAATTTAAAGTCAGCGGCATTAAATGTCTCAGCATCCAGACCAGTATACACATCGCCTTTAAACGCCAGGACAGCCTGTTTAGCATTTTTTTGCGTAAAGGGCTTTTTCCATGACTCATAACGATCAAAATTCAAGTTGGCAATTTTTGCGCTCACCTTCATAAGATCGGAAATATCAAGGGAGGAAAAATTCCTTAAGCGATTAATGAGTCGCTGTGAATGATCCAGGTAGTCAGGAGTAGTAAAGACCTTGGTCTTAGGTGGTGTTTCATAATCAAGTGTTTTTGCAGGGGATATTACTATTAACATTATTGGTTCACTTAAGAATTAGGGATAAGAATATAAAATGAAATTATACTCAGATATTACAAATTTAAGAACGACCTAAAAGAATATTTTTAATATTTTCATTGTATGACAACACATTGAATTCCGTTTGCAACTCTTTTAAACACGACAGGCATAAACAGTCATTATATTGACTATTACTATATTCAAGCTGTTCTTGTGTCATTTCAATTTTTGAGCACTGACACAAGAGTATTGAACCTGTTTTGCATTCAAACTCTACAGCACAACGTGGACACTGTTTCTTTTCATGTTCTGGCATTATCTTAACTACCAATATATTTCTTATTGATACAATATTTACGACCCAAAGTCGTTAAATAATATTTCGTTCCATTTGTACTATTAATTTCTTCTACATAATTTTTATCAATCAAATATGTCAAAGCACTCTTTGTATCTATGTTAGTAATACCTGCGATATCTGAAATTGATCGAGGTAAAACACCCGCTTCACCGTGCTCTGCTAATATTTTCAATACACTTTTGATATTATGTTTTTTAACCTGATCAACGCTCTTTTTAACGCGCGGTTTCTTTTGCACATTATTTTCAGAGAAACCTGGAGCTTCACTGTTTTCATTCCAGTTATCAGTCGCTTTCCTTAATATATCTACCTTCATTTCTGCAACAGATTTTTCTCGTTTTTCTCGCTTGAGCTTTTTAAGAAAAACGCCGGTAACAATAAAATTTTTATACCACTTAATCCAAAGCGGCGAGGCACTTCCAAAAATAAATACAATAAACCAGAAAGGAATCGCAATCGTTTCAAAGAAAAAAGACATATAGAATTAACTCCCTATATTAACTAACGGCTTAAAATTATTCTGTTATATAACCACGTTTAACACAGTATTTTTTTCCGCGCGCGGACAAGTAATATTTTGTACCATTCCCCGCTGCGATAACGTCTACAAACTCATTCCTCTCTAAATAAAGCAGTGAGTTTTTTATTTCATTACTGTTTATTTCTAATTTATCTGCAATGGACTGTATCAGCATACCGGCATCACCATTTATTGCTAATATTTTTAAAACAATTTTTACGTAAGGTTGTTCCGCTTCAGTTACTAAATGTTCACGTTTCTTTTTTTCTGTACTCGCCGTATTAAGCTCATGTTCTGAACTTGAATTCCAGTTATCTGTTGCTTTTTTTAAAATATTTGCTTTCTCTTCTACCGCATCACCTGCTTTTTTAATGTTCTTTTGTAAAACGCCGGTTACAATAAATTTCCGATAGAACATCTGGTACCACTTAATCCATAGCGGTGCTGCACAAGCAAATGCAAAAACGAGAAGCCACAAGGGAATTTCGAATGTTTCAAATAAAAATGACATGTTAAAATTAACTCCGTTTAATTATTATATTTAGTCTTTTAGTGGCTTATTCTTTTTGAAAGTTCATTAGCGCACGTTTTTATTTCTTTTTTAAGCGGTTCTTTTATCTCGTCTACTGTTCCCGGCAAAAGATAATTCACCTTGTTAACCAGGCTCTGTATCTCTTCTTTTGTATAAGTTCCCGACTTTGCCATCTGATACTTAAGACAAACTTCCTTATACGCCTCAAAATCCACATTCTTCAACGAAAATTGATCGCCATACATAAAATACAAGGCAACCGCAATAACCACTAAAAATGCAGTAGGGTAATGTTTTTTATCCACTATAACTCAACCTTAATATTTTATTATTATAATTAATCTACGCTATCATCGCCTTTAATCGTTTAACTTAATGCATACAACATTTTTTATATTTTTTCCCGCTTCCGCAAGGACATTGTCCATTACGACCAACAGTCCTGTTTTCAATGAGAGGCGTTCATTTTTTAACTGGGTACAACGGTATTCATAAGATATTTGGGTATTATCATTGTTTTCGTCCTTTGCCCCGATGATACGGCCCGACCCATTCAGTATATCACCAGCAATAACGTCAATACTAAGTGCTCCATTTATTTACGCTGCTCCACTGAAACTACCCTCATTCATTTTTTAACACTGCATAGTCAAACCTGGCTTCAGGAAAGACTAAAACATACAATCGAGTTATAACAGCAATAGGAATACAAAATACGATAACAATTATTCCCAAAACACCACGCAAAACATCACTACCGGCTTCATTGTGTTGATCTTTATCTTTTAAATATTCCTGATGACAATGATCGGGGCCATCAATCGGATAAAAAGCAAAATTGATAATCAGCTCCATTGTTTGCCAGTACAATTTAAACAAGCTATCCACTTCATTCGCAAAATAACCCGTTCGAGCGGAGATGGTAGCATCAGGATTACCCCCTACAACGGCATTGCCTAACTGATCTATTGCAATTAAAACACTGCTAATCCAGCTCATATAAATAGCCTTTTCTTATTATTCTTAAAGTTTTCTACATATTAGAAATATACTGTGCACTGCCAGTAATTTTATTACAAATCTAAAGTAAGAATAAGTAACTAGCAATGTAAAATAGTTATATTTTCAGGTGGTTATAAAGATAGAGTAAAGAACAATATGCTCTGAACCCAATTATTCGCACTTAAAACGGGGTAAGATATGAAGGGGCTAAATCAGGGGCAAAATTAAATGACTTCACACAGCGTGCAGAATGATAACTTTGCCCCCAATTATCAGGAATCTAACTCATCTTTAATTAAGTAAACTTTCCTGGAATATCGCTTTATGCACATCGCCAATACTAATAATACCGATAAGCTTTTTATTTTCATCTGTCACAGGTATACGACGAATATTTTTCAAACACATCATTGATGCAGCCTTAAGCAAAGGCATATCCGGTGTTACCGAAGCGACTGACTGTGTCATCAAATCACAGGCTTTTTTGCCCAGAATATTTTTGTAATCCGCTTCCATAGATTCAAAGTCAGGTTTAACACCATCTTCCATCACTCGCGCAACATCCGGAAACATAACCTTGAGTATGTCTTTTTCAGAAAGAATACCAACCAGTGCATTGTTTTCATCAACCACCGGGACACCCGAAATCTTGTTTAAACACATCACCGATGCAATATCTTTAATTAGCGTATCGCTATTCGCAGTTTTCACTGACTGGGTCATTATATCTTTAACAATCATATTTACACTTCTCCAATTAGCCCAAAAACCATTATCAGGGTTAATTTATTTATATCTAAAAAAAATGAAATGAGCCAACAAAGATATTTAATTGAACCTGTGTTTTTACTTATAAGTAATGTCTCATACAACTACTATGGTGATTATGGTAATAAAGAGCTCACTTTTTATTTTTTAATATAAAGATATATCCCCACAGCAAGACAAGCCGCACCGCTGATATAGAGCATCATTACATTATCAGAATGAGATCCCGTTAAGGCGCTGGTTAGTTTAGACTCTAAACCACCTGATTTTTGATAGCCCCAGAATACAAGACCCGCACCGACAGCGATTAAAGCAATGCTCGCTGTTTTAATTGATGATTTTGAAATTTTCGCCATCTCGAACCCCTAAATAGTTTATTTATTTTTTATAATTCACAAAAATTTAAGCTTACCGGAATTTACAAAGTTTTGTACTCAAACCTCATTTATTGCATGGACGCTTAAAGCGTTTACGCGCACGTTCAACCTTATCTCTAATCACACAGTTCTTAACATGGTCATTAACCAGCCCCATCGCCTGCATAAAGGCATACGCCGTCGTCGGCCCAACAAACTTCCAACCGCGTTTTTTTAAATCTTTCGACAAAGCAATCGATTCATCAGAGGTCGATACAGTTTGTGGCATAGCCAGCTTTTTTGCCTCAGGTTCATAAGACCAGATAAAGGCCGCCAAAGAACCTTCTAGTTTAATAAGTTCCAGCGCCCGTTTTGCGTTATTAATGGTCGCCTCAATTTTTCCACGATGACGAACAATACCTTTATCCTTCAGCAGGCGGTTAACATCACGTTGCGTAAATTTTGCTACCTTGTTGAAATCAAAGTTATTAAATGCCGTGCGGAAGTTCTCACGCTTAGCAAGAATAGTGCGCCAACTCAGCCCACATTGAAAACTCTCCAGACATATTTTCTCAAACAAATACCGATCATCACCGACTGGAAATCCCCATTCAGTATCGTGATAATCAAAAAACTCCGGAGCAGCTTCGCACCACTTACAACGTGGTTTACCGTCGGGACCTTTTATCGTTGTACTCATGTGTTGTCCTTAATATCTGAAAATTGAATTAAGTTCTCTGCTCTCTTGATTCCTGTTTTATTCCAGAGCTTCGATACCTTTCTGATCAACAAGATTCAATAACTTAAGCGATGGACCATTTGGTTTTTTCTGACCACGTTCCCATTTTTGCACAGTAGAAAGACTCAGATTTAAATAAGCAGCAAATACCGCCTGGCTCGCTTTATTCTCAACGCGAATGCGTTTAATTTGAACTGCACTATAAACTTTTACAGGAGGTAAACACAAAACATCAAACTCACGCATTGTTTTTGTATCCAGTAATCCCGTCTCTTTGAGCCCCTTGGCTGTATCATGTACTACATCTAATATTGACTTATCCATCTTGAACTACCTCTATCAATTCAGCAGCATTCACAGCTTTGCTTAGTTCTTGTTCGCTATAACCTAACAATTGTTTTGCCAATAATTTTAATGCTTTTAATTCATCAGCTTTAATATTGGCTTGCTTATTCTTTGCAAAGCCATACATAAAAAATACATTACCATCCTTTTTAAAAGCTATAAGTGTTCGAGCTCCACCTCGTTTTCCCTCATTAGCAATACCTACACGCTTCTTATAAACATCACCACCTAAGTTCGCGTCATAAAGATTGTTATCCAATTCTGCACAACAGTAAAAGTACGGCATCTGAAAGACCTTTTTTCGATGCCCATTTACCAAACCATTTGGTTTTATAGATTGCCAATGTAATGTCCTTATTATCATAGCAAGTATAGCACTAAGTGCTACACTTTAAGCTGATTGTATAACTTGTTGTTTTTAATGGCTTATTTGTCTTTTAATACTGAAAAGTTAGGTGGGATATTGAAAATATCAACGACTCTGAGCCTGATGGATCCCCTATTATTTTATATTTAGTACTCTCTATCATTCTGGAACATTTTTTCCATATGAATCTCGATCCATATCAATGATTTCAACCGTAACCACTGAAGCTTGTATGTTCAACGTTGCAAAACCCGCTAGAATCACTTCAGCTAAACGTTTCTTATTATCAGCATCCCGACCGACTTTAATCCGCGCTTAAATATGAATATATGGCTTACTCTCACCAGCGTTAGTAAATTCTTTAAAAGGATAAGCCCGTGTTTTAATTTGGTTTTCTTTAAACAACCCACTATCCGCAATAGAACGGTGTACTGTTTTCAACATCGTATGAACTTCAGCATCAGATAAAAGTTCTTCTGAGTATTCAATAATAATATGCGGCACTCATTATTTCCTTATTTTTAGTATTAAAGGTGTAAAAAGGCTCTGATTTTTTTAATTAAGACACTTCTTTTTGGATAAGCGAAAACAGTTCATCAAATTTTTCTACATAGTAATGCGGTGTTGTCTGCCCGGGACTGCTTGGATTCTCTTTATTTATTCCGTAAGCTAATCCCTTCGACGTTAGTGCTTTGTATTTTTTAATTTTACCCTCATATTTTGAACTTGGGCGCTCTTTGTTTTCAAGCAGTTCAATTGCCACTAAAATTTTATTCGCTTTAACGACAGATATTTCGGCATTATTTTGTTTTAAAAGATTTGTCATTGAGTCAGTTTTCATAAGGTAATACTCGGTGAATTATAAATACGTAATTATGAGCCATAATTATTTACTGTTCTCATTTATTCTGTAACTTCTTCAGCCTTAGCAAGCTTAATAGCATTTTGAAGAACTATTTTATTCATACAGATGGTTTCTTTTGTTGTGATATTACGCGTTTCCCATCTATCACCGTCATCAGAAACAATCTCAATAACCATTCCAGAGATCATGAATTTTTTACCCATCATATTTTCCATATTTCAAATATTCTCCCTCATGAACTCTAACCTACAATCAAGAGCTCTGCCCGCTTGATTTCAATATATTTAAATTCTTTTACTCAGACTCATTTGATTTTTCAATGCGTTTTTTTACGAATGTATAGCTCATCAACATAAAACCTGCAGTTACCAGTAAAATAGTTACTGAACCCATATTCAAAAAGAAAATTAAAAACTTACTATAATTAAAATCATTGTTTGCATGAGTAAAAAGAATATAAAACAACAAACTAATCGTATAAGCAATAAAAGTTCCAGAGACAATTTTATATACTGGTGATTTATATTTACTCATAATTAATGTATAAAACCTTGACACAAAAAACACAAATAGCAAACACGAAATAAATATTCCTAAACGACCATTCACAAACCCAGTAAAGAAAATACTGCCTATAAAAATTAAAATAACCAATAAAACATTTCCAAATGTTTTTCTCATAATTAACTCATTTGTTTTTGCTTATTTAATGGGATTAATAAGAATTTTCATATGGATTACCAGCCTCCACCGCCGCCGCCTCCTCCACCACCACCGGATGAACCACCGCCGCCAGAGCCGGAGGAAGAACTTGGTGCGGCAGAAGCAGATGAAATAGCACTTGTAATATCACTACTCACATCAGCAGTGAAGCCACTAAGGTTAGCAGCACTAAATGTTCCAACATACCAAACAGGATGATAAGCAGTACCTTCACGTGCATTCAATGCAGCAAATACACTTTTAAACTGATCTGACCATGCTTGCTCTACACCCAAAGCAATAGCAAAGGCTAAGTAACGTTCAAATAATTCAGGTGTCTTATCTGGAGGATTTCTTAGATTCAAATCATCCATCTCTGCCACTTCAAGATATTTTTTAAAGCCTTCTAATTTATCCATGAGTAGTCGGCCTTTTTTTGACGGTGCCTTCATGATCAATTTAAAAACGATAAAAAGAATAAGAATCAGTGGATAAGGTATTAAGAAATAAGCTGACATACTTGATCCTGTTATACCACCAACAATATTCGTAATAATAAACATGAGAAAGACCAGCAAACCAGCACGCCACATCAACCCTGAATTACGCGAGAAATAAATGTCGTGGTAATTCTTCTCCAGGCTTTCCTCATGCGCTACTGTTACTTCGTTTAATTTTAGTCGGTTCGACACATCAAGCTCAAGAGTCGAGCTAACATGAAATAATTTTTCAAGTAAGACGGTTTCACCCGGCGCAAGTTCTTTGTCAGAAGGTGTCTTTGTTAAAATATAATTATCATCTTCTTTTGCAATGCTAATATGTCCTTTAACAGCAAGATTAATTACTGCTGCCGTTAATGCACCATCATCGTACCCCATTTCAGATATATAACGAGAAGCAGCAGGTGAATAACCTTTAGGGGGATTGTAATGTGGAAAAATAACTCCCGGCTTTAAATCTCGCCCCACCTTTGACCATGTTCGGTATAAAAAGATAAACACCGTAATCAACGTCATTATCGACATTAATAAACTGCTGTTATCTAATAAAAAACTTTTAATACTTTGAGCCACACTAGGCTCAGTTATGATTCCCTTAGGCCAGGTTAGAACCAGCGTTAAACCTTCATTTCTACCCAAATTGGTCGTAATTTTAATCATCCCTCCATCATCCATTACAGTAGCGATGATATTTTTTTCAGTTGAACCTAACTTACCGGTATATCCCTCCATCGTCATATCTTTTTTACTTACGTTGACAGGCAACTTCACCTTAGCCCATGCCTTGTCGATAGGAAAAGACCAGCCATTCCCTGTTACATTCCAGTAAAGTTCATCATGATCAGAAAAGAAACCGATCTGGTTTGTTGTTTTATAACGAATAGAATACGAATAATCACCTTTTTGCAGCCGCACATTTGCATTGCCAATGTATACACGTATACCATTTTTTATTCTTTTAATATGAAACGGTTCAGTTTTATTATCACGCTTCACATCCAGCACATCAAACCCAACAATACGCATCATTCCTAGAGAATTTGTATAGTAAGTAGGGAAGTCACGATAAATACCTCGACGAATTTCTTTCCCCTCAGCACGAACTCGAATAACCTCAGTCACAATCATGCTGCCATCTTTTTCGATATCAATATAACTGTCATAAGACAAAATCCGTTCTTGCCCAAACACAGAAAGAGAAATAAAAAATAAAAAAATAATAGAAGCTAAAATAAAACGTTTACTATAGATAAGAATCATTTAAACAACTCCATTGTACTGATTTAATCGTTCAACTTAATAACAGATGCTTTTCTTTCATTATTACTATTCACTTCAAAGTACTCAGCAATTTTAAAAGAAAAAAGGCGTGCGATAATAAAATTAGGGAAAGACTCTATACGTGTATTAAAAATACGTACAGCACCGTTATAAAAACGCCGAGAATATTGAACATGATCTTCAATCTCAGTGAGTTCAGTTTGCAGTTGACGGAAATTACCATCCGCTTTTAAATCCGGGTAATCTTCTGCGATAATCATAAGCTGACCAATCGCCGAACCCATAGCCGCTTCAATTGCCGACTTTTGCGGAAGATGCGATTCCGATCGACTACGAGAACGTAGCTCTGTCACCGCCGTCATCGTCGCCTTCTCAAAAGCGGCATAAGCTTTTACAGTAGTCACAAGCTGTGGAATCAATTCATGACGCCGTTTAAGCTGCACGTCAATATCACTCCATGCAGCAAGCACCTGATTCCTATCCTTAACCAAAAGGTTATAAATCCAGATAGTTGCGATAACTAAAACGGCAATAGCTATAAATAATTCAATCATAAGATGTGATCCATAGATTCATGAGTTTTCTCCAAAAAGGTCTTCATTAATACTTATAACTCAAATCACTGCTGTCCCGCTAACATATTAGTAACGCATGGTAAGTTACTGATTTTGTGAACACTCTACCTACTCAATGATATTGAAGACATGAGATCGCACACCACTGTATACGGAGTGATTCCTTCTCCCTTTGGGAGAAGGCTACGACTGCAAGGACGCAGGACGATTCCATGGATGGA
>JAGLTQ010000133.1 GCA_023135195.1 Gammaproteobacteria bacterium
GCATCAAGACGTAATGATTTAAGGCGTTCTGTAATCCAGGGTAAAAACTCAAGGTCGGTTAATGAACCAGTGGAGAGCTTGATGAAGAAACGAGTGCTTGTGCCTTGCTTCATGCGTTCTGCAAGTAGCATAAATACGTGTGCAATAATCCATCGATCAACGTAATTGATTAATCCCATCTCTTCTGCCGCAGGTAAAAACTCACTCGGTAAAATATCTTTACCATCATCATCTGTCATTCGTACCAGAACTTCATAATGTGCACCAGGTTCACCGCGCAAACTTACAACCGGTTGATAAAGCAGGTGGAATTTATTTTCTTTTAGTGCAACCTTAATTTTAGTTGCCCAAACACTAAATTGTTCTTTTTCTGCCATTTCTTCAATAGCAGGATTAAATATACTAAATTGGTCTCCACCAGATTTTTCTGCAGCTAATGCACCTTTTTCTGCTCGGGATAGACAGTCATGTAAATTACTGGTTGTTTCATTGATAGTGGTGATACCAATACTACAGGTAGTTGCAATTGATTTTTGATTCACTTCAGAAATATGGTTATGAACTAACTTGCATATGCCACCCGCTACTTTTTCCGCCTGTGCTTGATCTGCATTGTTGAGTAACAAGGTAAAGACTGCACCTTCAAAGCGTGCAAGTAAGCCAAGGTTTGATACTTTTTCTTTAAGTACTGTTGCGATATCAGTTAATACAAGGTCACGTCCTGATATGCCAACGTTATTTTTAATATCTTCATATTTATCGAGCATAATATAAAGTAAAGAGCCTTTAGCTTGCCCATCAACAGCACGAGAAATCATTTTATCAGCTTGTTCGATAAAATAAGTATGATTATATAAACCTGTTAAAAGGTCTTGTTTGCTAAGGACATTGAGTTGTTTTTCGAGTTCTTTACTTTGCGCTTGATCTCTAATGATAATCTGGCTGCAAGATTCACCTTCCATACTTGCACTGGAAAATTCCATTGTTATATTAAAAGTTTTACCTTCTGTATGTTGCCCAACAACGTCGAGGTTATCATCAGTGATTTGTCCTTTTGCATAACCACGCAAAAACTCTTTTAGTTTTACATGTTGATCACTCGTTACCATGTCGAGTATTGGCATACCCTCTATATCTTCGAGATCGGCATAACCAAACATTTTTAAATAAGCATTATTAGCATAAATATGAGCACCATCATGTACGTATGCTATAGCATCACGTGAACTATCAATTAAGTTTCGCGTGCGCTTTTCGGTTTCATGTAAAAGTTTTTCATTTCGTCTTAAGGCTCGACGGTTTTGTAAGTCATTTAATTCACGTTGCACAATAAACTTAAGACGTTCACCTTGATCGCTGGCAACGGCATCGCGTGCGCCCATATTCAATACTTCAATAGCTGTTGCTTCCTGACTTTTGGGGGTAACAACAATCAGCGGAATATCACGGCCGGATGTGACCATAAGTTTAATGGCTTGTTTTGCGTTAAAAATAGGCATAGTTTGTTTTGCTAGAATGATATCAAGAGGATTTTCTTCGATAGCGGTTTCCATATCTTCATCATCTTCAACACGAATATCACGAATAATATAGCCTGCTTTACGCAAGACATTTACCAGGACTTCAGCTTCTTCTGATGAATCGAATATGGTTAAAACACGTAACAGTTTTTCGTTACTCACTTGCATTCCTTATGTTGTGGCTCAAACGCCTATTTAAGCGGCTATTATGCTTATAAAACATATCGGCATGCAACTCTTTGACTTAAATGAATTTTTGACAAAAATGAGGTTTATATTGGGCTTAAATCCACTATTAAATAGAAGACCAGATGTTGCTAAAGTCTTGCTCTTTTATTACGTTTTTAGTTTTTTCTGCAGGGGGATTTTGCTGGATAATCTCAAACTGGAACTGAGCAAACAAACCTGTATTTTGTACCGATTTGGTCAATGTCGCCGGAATTTCCTTACCCAACATATTGATTGTGATTTTGTTGCCTTCTCGCCATGGCACCGGGTTTGTAATTAAACACGCTGGCTGTTTGAGATTCTTTAACTCAGGCAGCATTAAAACTCGCTGCAATGGCGCATCAGGTGTACTGGTCGCTCTAATACCGACTGCGGCACTGTTAGGATTAAGAGTTTCGATGCCCATTTGCAGGGTTTTATCGTGGTTGAATTTTAACCAACGAATAATGCCAATGCTCCACCTTTCAGCATGACCATTCATTTTACGACGAATACTAACCAGCTCACCCACTTGAGCTTTGTTTTTAAGTTCATCTTCATTGTTAATCTTCATACCTTTGGCACTTTCATTAACAATAAGCCAATTGTCTGTTTGGTATTGTTTCTCTTCAGTTTTAATTTCTTCTACGCTAATACGGTTTTCGTCTTGTAAACTAAGTTCATGCTCAACCAGGGGTTCTAGCCCTTTTGAAGCTGAAGGGTAAATGAGTCCCCAAACATCATCTGAAGCTGCATTAGGATCCTTTAAGTTAATTTTTAACTCAGTACTTTCAAAATGCGCACGATCATTGTATTTATTGCTGTACTGACCACTATCCATAGTTTGGGCTTTTCGAGAAATGAATTGATGTGCAGCACTTAAACCAATAGTAATTTTGACTTGTTCATTTTTATTGTTTCGAGGGAAATGTCGTTTACTAG
>JAGLTQ010000134.1 GCA_023135195.1 Gammaproteobacteria bacterium
GGACGTATCCACACAGAAAAATGTGCTACAAAACTAATCACACCTTTCACAAAATCAACATGTGTCAGGAGTTTAGTGTTCTCATCTAACTTAAATAACACGTCACGTAAAAAACGTTTATTTTGAACTGTTTTAAATCCATGACTAATAGATTTTAACACTTCACTATTTAAATCTTTATGGCGAACCTCATTCGTATATATTTTTTGAATAAGGTGATGCATGTTTCCTTCACATTTGTGTTTCTTTAACTTTTTTGTTGCTATCTGTAATCTATAATCTTGATATTCACGATCAAGCTGAGCGCGTGTTTTATTTAAACTTGTGCTAAAACCATTTTCCACACACCATTGTTTGTACTCATCAATTGAGTGTAAATGATAGGCACGTGCATATATCATGATTAGCGCATTACGATCACAGCGTTTCTCATTTAATTTGTTTTTCTTGCGTGCCATATCTTTACACCTTTAAAATAAGTCCCTCACAAGAAGCATTATTTAAGATAAATATAATCCCCTCCCCTTCAAGGGGAGGGGGAGGGTTAGGGAGGGGGAATAAACATTTCACCTAAAATAAACTACATTTCCTCATTAGAGGGACTTATCAGTTTCTCCTGTTAATCAATTTGCATTCACTTTGATTTGAACGGTATCTTTTAAAACACCTTCCAAACCACCGAATACAGTTAGTTTGTCGACTTTTTCAGTGATCTTTTCCAGAACTTCCAGTTCTTTTAAACGCATCAAAGTAGGGTTGTCATCCATTAAACGTGCAGTGTTTAACAGTGAACGAGTTGCCGCAGTTTCTTCACGGCGTTTGATCACATTTGCCTGCGCCACTTTTTCAGCCTCAACCACCTGGTTCAGGATATCCTTCATGTCACCTGGCAGAATCACATCTTTAACACCTACGCTACGAACCTGAATTCCATATTCAGTTACCTTCACTTTAACTTCAGCAAAGATTTCTTTATCCAGTTCATCTTTGTTAGCCAGTAGAGCATCTAAAGTACGAGCACCTACTGCCTGACGCAACGCAAACTGCAGTTCACGGTAAACATAGTCAGTCATGTTTACTAACTTGCTACGCGCAGTAACCGGATCAGCGATCTGGTATTGCGCAGACAAATTTACACGCAAGCTCACTTTGTCTTTAGTCAGAATTTCCTGACCTTGTACTTCCATCACTTGCATACGTAGTTCAACCTGTTCAACTTTCACGTTACGGTTAAACTTCCAGTAAACATACAAACCTGGTTTTAGGTTTTGTACTAACTCCCCGTCAACAATCAATAGACCAATATGGTTATCGGCCACTTCGCTAATGTAAACGTAGTTGATAACTTCACGCGGCATCGCATCCATACGTGCATGCGCAATCAAACCAACTTTCGCCTTTGGTACTGCATAGTCCTGTTCAATATTCAGTACCTCGACTTTCACATCAACTAAACCTTTCCAGTACAGTTGACGAGTTCCTGGTGAAAGGACACCGTTCAGCTTACCGTTTTTGTAAACCAGTCCAACTTCATACTCACCCAGTTCAATGAACTGAAAGTATTTATCTACTAATTCACGATTTTCTTTCACCAAAACATCTAAGTAAGGGTGATTAAATTCCGGCACAGTCAAGTTATGAACCTCAACCGCAACACGACCTAACAGGTCAAATACACGGTAGATGCCCGGTTCAAGAATCTTAACGATGCTACGATCTTTCAAATACACACCACGTTCGTGTTGTGCGATAACAATACGTTTTAATCCGAACATTACTACTTCTCCTTTATTAAAGTATTGAGAAAGACTCCACACACTTTGAGCGGGACAAAACTGGATACTGTTACGTGTTTTAAGTAATCCCCTGGTCGTTACAAACCCTTTTCATAACAATGAATCGTTATGATTATGATTTGCTTCGCCCAGTTTGTTACTTATCACTGGTAACAATACGTTGTTATGTCGCAAGCAAAAAACATGCTGTGACATTAAATACGCCTCTCTCATCAAAACCAAAAGTCGTGATAAGTGATTTGCATTTAACTCACGGGAGCATTTCCCGTTTGTGGTGGTTTTACCCACCGATTATGCGGACTCGAACCGCAGGGCTTTCGCCTTTGCCATGTCAGCTTCATAGGCTGTGAGTGTGATAGTAGGAATCGAACCTACGACAAATTGATTATCAGTCAATCGCTCTACCCATCTGAGCTATATCCACATGGTGCAACTGTCATTTATAAGTTTTGTATACACTTTGCAATTTCAGCTTTAGTGCACAGGACAGGCATACCGAACCTGAACCGTTAAAAATATAAATGTTTTACAAGTGCCTCTGAATGATGTCTTCTTAAAATTCATCATCACAATTCTTTTATAAGTGAGCCGTCCCTTTACGGCTCACTCTCTCTTACTTCCACCACTGTGTCCGTTCTGGACATAGTGATTGCAAAAATGACATTTGATCAGCCAAAATTTTGCGGTTTTTTAAAATTAACCATTCCGCATAATTTGGTGTATATGGCACTGCATGCAATGTCATATTGGCTTCTTCTGGTGTACGTGCCGCCTTATGTTGATTACACCTACGACATGCGGTTACCAGGTTAGTCCAAACATCCATGCCACCCCGTGATGCAGGAATAACATGATCACGAGTCAGTTTTTTATCTGAATATTCTTTTAAGCAGTACAGACATGTATGTCGATCACGTCTAAACAGCTCACGATTATTCATTGGTGGTACTGCAGTAAACTTTGAATGTTTCATGTTTCCACGTACCGCAATCACCGGATGAATATCTAAATAACTACGTTCATTTCGCATACGATTAACACCACCAAAAAATCGCTGTGGTTTTTCACCCAGAGTCCACGCAACCTGATCTTTTGCGTAATGCACTGCTGCATCTTCCCAGGAGATCCATGACATCGGTTGTCCACCAATATCTAATTTTAAAATTAACGCAGTCATTGTTATTTCCTTTATCATTAAAAAAATCTTTTAACAAATTGAAAAGTAATAGTCTGTATTGGTACGCTGGGAGGTCGCTTCGCACTTCCTTGTGCTCTCGCGACATTCATACATCCATGTATTTCAGATTCGAACTCTCACTTGTGAGGGCTTAAACCTCATGCCTCTTCCAATTGGGCTACCAGCGCAAAAATAAATTGGCCTCCCCTGCATGACTCGAACATGCGATCTCTTGTTTCGTAGACAAGCGCTTTATCCAACTAAGCTAAAGGGAGAGAAATTATTAATATTGGTACACCTCCCGAGATTCGAACTCGGATCAAACTGGGTCTAAGCCAGCCGCGTCTGCCAGTTGCGCCAGAGGTGCAAAAAAATTGGGGCGATACATCAGACTTGAACTGATATTTTCTTGTTTCACAAACAAGGGCTTTCACCGATTAAGCTAGTACCGCCATAAAACTTACTTATTGTTGCCTTTGAACTGGCTACCCCTGCAGGGTTCAAACCTGCGATAACAGAGTCAAAGTCTGTTGTGTTACCAACTACACCAAGGGGCAATTCAAATTGGTCTGGATGTTGGTCGCTTCGGGCGTCCTCGGTAACTGCTCCATGCGTTACTCTACCTCCTGCGTCCATACAGTTGTGCCCTCTCGCGACACTAGTACCTCCATGTACGTCGGATTTAAACTTGCGACCTCTCCGTTCCAAGCGGAGGGCTCTGATCAGACTGAGCTACATCCAGATAAACACTAACTAATAGTTAGCGGTACATAAGCACTACCACACCTTATAATTGGAGGTGGTGATCCGGTGAATAAACGATTCACACGTATAAAAATATTGGTTGCTTAAACTAGGCTTGAACCAGTGACCCCACCCTTATCAGGGGTGTTCTCTACCACTGAGCTATTAAGCATTAAATGGTGGTCACTTCGCACATCCCTGTGCTCTCGTGACATTCATACATCCATGTATTTCAACCGGACGGGTAACGATCCCGCGTCTTCTGGTTGAAAGCCAGGTGATCTGCCATTGAACTACCGGTTCATGTTTGGCGGATAGGACGAGATTCGAACTCGCAGAGTGACTTGATCGACAATCAAGGGCTTTACCAATTTAGCTACCTATCCTTAATTGAATGGTATAAACAAAATAGTTTGATTACTTTGTTTATACCACTCACCGTTTTTTAATTGCTGTTTAGCAATATGACGTTTCTCGCGTTTAGACTTTTCATGAATGCCACCCTTACGCATTAAAGGATGATTGAATAAAGGATTACGTTCCTTTAAACGTTTCGCTTTTATTTTCACTGTTCTCTCCAATGATGTTTAAAAAAATTGGTGGGCGCAGAAGGAATCGAACCTTCAATGCAATTAAGCGCCGGATTAAAAGTCCGGTATCATACCGTTAGATGATGCGCCCATAATTTGGTGGAGCTACTCGGTAACGATCCGAGCCATCAAGATTGCAAATCTTAAGCCTGTCCCATACAGCAGCCCCTGTTGTTAATGAGAGCTCGCAATTCTTAGCGCGGCTTCTCTTGCATTAGAAAAATCACTGTGGTTCTTATTTGCAATCCACGCATTTCGAATAAACAAATTTTTATTAATCATCTCTACACTCCTTTATAAAAGTTAAGATTAAAATTTGGTGCATGAGGTAGGAGTTGAACCTACACAGTCAGAGACAACTGGGTTACAGCCAGCGGGGCTCGCCAATGCCCAGCTCATACAATAAAAAATAAATTTGGCTCTTAAGGTCAGACTCGAACTGACATACAATTGCTTAACAGGCAATCCGCCTACCAATGGCGCACTTAAGAATAAATTTGGTGCAACGAACAGGAATTGAACCTGTGCAACCCAGATTTTCAGTCTAGTGCTCTACCTGCTGAGCTATCGTTGCGTAATATTAAAAAGATCACTGTGGCCGAGTACCCCATCTCGACACCCAATCAGATCCTGTACATACAAGATCATCTCACTTCACTTACCTTTTGTTATGTTGGTGATATGCGAATACATAACAAACAGGTATGAGACACATCCAACTCTCACCAGAGTTCACAGTGAAACCATTAAAATGAAATCAAAAATATTTAATGATGATTACATTTATGTTTTGTGGATCTGGTTGGGTATGATCCAACACCTTCTCGCTTATGAGGCAAGAGCTCTGCCAGTTAAGCTACAGATCCAAAGTCGTTAACGACTATTACTTTCCAAATTGTTAAAGAGCACGCCTCTATGGGCATATCCCGCTATGGGATAAATACAGAGCATAAAAAAACCCCGTTAGGTCAATGCCTCACGGGGTTTCTTATTAGGAATTTCCGTGGAAGGCTTTACTTAATCCTTCCACGAACACTGTTAGTAGAAGATTATGTCATACCGAAATAATTTCTATCCTGTTCATGAATCTGTTTAACAGAAACATCAGATAGCAACTTACCGGCACATGGGTTTATGAGCGACAATAGATCACTCTTCCTCCGTGTGGGCGTTAAATTATTTAAACTGTATGTGTTAAAAAATGTCATTAATGTTCCTAAATGTTTTTTCCTGTAATTCAATGTCGGCTAGTATAGTTATTCGATTCAAGAATGCAAGAAATATTTTCAAGTATCTTGTATTATTAGTTTTAGCTAATATTGTGGAGATACAAAGATGTCAGATAACAAAAATCCAACAGCAGTACAAATAGGGCAACGTATTAAACAAGCAAGAAAAATGGCGGGGTATGATACGGCTGCACAACTATTAGAAAATATTAATGATTGGGGGACGGGTAGATTGGGTAATTATGAAGCAGGCATATCCATACCATCACCCGATGATATTAAAACCATTGCTAGTGTTACAGATTCATCGCCTTGTTGGATCATGTTTGGCCATGGACCAATACGATCAACAGGACGCGATATCCAGGCAATACGACATCAAAACTTTGTTTATATTTTTGAAAATTGTAAAACCAGGAAAGGTGCAATTACAAAGTTCTTGAAAGCCATTGGCCTCTCACGAAAAAAAGTAGATGAATACCTCAACAATCCCTTTCAGAGTATTCCTGATCGCATTGCGCGAAAGTGTGAAAAGTTTTATAAAAAAACCGTCGGTTGGATTGATTCGCAACACATTGAAACCGATCCCATCTGTGCGTCTTTCCCTGAAGATATGCAACGACTCATGATGATTTTTTCAGAGTTACCAGAAACAGACAGAAATCGCCTGTTAAAAGTTGCAGAGATATTTAGTGAATGACCATCTTCATTTCTGACAGCAGATACTCCTCACCTGCCTATTCAACTTTAACACCACATTCTTTACAAAACTTCCCATAAACATAGGTTGGCTTATGGCAATGACTGCATTCTTTAAATTGTTCAAACCCACAAAAAGGACACGAAGATATATTCGGGGGTAAATGTTTACTACAGTTCTGGCATGAACCTTTTGCAATTAATTTTTCAATTACTTTCTCTCTCGAAAATAATTTCTTCTGGAATAGATAAATTAATGCCAGGGCAACAAGTATACCTACTGCCATTAACAGGTAGTGCCAAATGGCGACAAGATTAAGGGACTCAAGTAACTCTATAATATGCTTCAGAAGCTTTTTGGGAATGATGTCATATATCAAATCGAGTATTTTAAAAAACACCGGTATAAACGCGACCACCAAAAGGTGTGATGAAACAAGTGTTTGGAAAGGACGATTTCTCGATATACTTTTCGAATTCCAAAGATAGAAAACAAATAAAAGAGGCAACAGAAATAACATTTCCATCCCTAATCGTTTTACAGGGAACCAGAAATTCAACTCGCGCAAATCATCCCTGAGAGCTATTTTTTGTTCTTCAGATATATTTTCAACGATGGCAAATAACTTTTGTATTCTATTATCTTCTTGAAGCGATGATTCTAATAACTTCTGCTTACGAAGCAATTTGTTCAACGAACCTGTTTTTTCTGATATTTCTTTTTTCAAAGAGTCTACATTAGTTTGCTGTACTTTCTTATCAGCGATTCTTTCCAGAAGCGAAGTATCATAAGCCCCCTTTGTACGTCCTAATTCTGAAGTAAGATCTTTTATTTCAGTTTTAGCACCCAGGAAGTCTTTTAAATTACTAGCCACGCTACGATCATCTTCAATTGATAAAAATAGTTTGGAAATGGGTGCACAAACAGCGTGTCTCTCATGAGTCCTTTCTCTTTCATCTCTGTAGTAATAATAACTACGCGCATTTGAAACAACCCGAGCTAGTCGAGTGAGCTGGTTAGTTTTATTCCAATCCTCATCAATAATTATATCTCGACAAAACTGAGGAACAAGCTGATCAGGACGGGTTAATTGTCTTGTATGGTCATCAAGACCATTAAATATTGAAATGAGGATAAAAAGATCGAGAAATATTATTACGCTTAATGATGCCTTTCCAATTGATTGTTCATCGAGATTAAAAAGGTTTCGCTTTATTCTTATTAATTTACTTGTAATGTGTCCCAACATTTTGAATAACTCCCCATTCAATCATAAAGATATTTTTATCTGTTGTTTCCATTTTGGATGGCTACATAACTGACCTGTACCCCGTAAAACGG
>JAGLTQ010000135.1 GCA_023135195.1 Gammaproteobacteria bacterium
TCTGTTCTTGTTCTTTTAAATGTTGAATATAGTGTTTTAAATATCCAAGATCATTTATTGTAGCTAGCTTTTCAAATTCGGAATAAAGGTGAATTTTTTTGTTTAATAATAATGTGCGAGTAAAAATGCCGCGCGGAAAAGCCGGGGGTAAATTACCCCAGCCTTCGGATGGAAAGTTAAAAACATCCAGGATTTGATCAACCCAAAATGCGAAACTCTCTTTTTCAAAAATAGTAATTATAAGGTTGCCCGGGTGGCTTTGATCTGCCGCATCAATGCCAAATTTTTGTCGCAGGTCGAGGACTTTTACAATATGTGAGCCGTGCTTAAAAATTCCCGGTTGAGATGTATGACTTCCCGGTGGATGAGTGAGTCTTGGTGGCGTAATAATGCTTTGTACCGGAAAACTTGGCGCACAGCAAAGCACCGGGCCAACCCGGAAAGTAAGCAGCGAATGATCCTTGCTATCAATATTCATTTTCAACAAACGTATATATCGTCATCGTAGTACTATAGCGGCTAAATTTAGATATTTTAAAGGGGAAAAGTGTGCTGTGCGGGAAAAATTACAAAAAACTAGGGGTTTTTAGCTGGCTCTATTAGAAAAAATTAAAGTGTTAAAATAACGTATTAATATTATTAACAGCCGGCCTTAATTAATGCTCTTAAAATACGTTTGATGGTATCGGGTAGAGATTTGTCCATCGCTTGTTCGGCCGCTGCCGACACATTGTAATTAGAACTTTGTCCTTGCATAACCAATGCAGTAAAAAGCACATTATCAAGATACGGTTGAACTAATGTTTCTACATCTGACCAGTTATAGTCCTGACAAGTCATGTTTAATGTTCTATTGTTTTCAGAACCTGACGCTGTAACCGAAAAAAATAAAATGATAAAAATAGCGATTATATTTTTCATGAATTATTTGTTACCCGTTTATTTTAAATTTAACGCGACCAACGATTATCTCTTAATAATTCATAACTCATTTGATCGAGACTTAATAAGTGTTTTTCCATTGCATCAAAGTCCACGGTTCCTTTTTCAGGCGCGTAAATTTCTGCCTCAAGTCTGTTTTTCAGGCTGTGTTTTAAATAAGCCTTGTCATTGATTATCGCGATAGCAGTGCCTCCCATCGTGGTAAAAGCATATCCTGATTTTTTATTAAAGATAGATTCACCGACTGAAGTGTATTCAGTCGTAAAACCTAACAGCTCAATGATAGTAGGCATAATGTCAAGTTGAGATGAAATTGTTTTATCTTCTTTTGCTTTAAATAATTTTGGAGAATAAATAAGTAAAGGTGTATGAAAGCTTTTTAAAAAACCACCTTTTTGTAAATGATTAGCATGATCAGCTGTAAATATAAAAATAGTGTTATCAAACCAGGGTTGTTTTTTAGCTGCGGCAATAAATTGACCTAAACTCCAATCAGCATATTTAACTGTGTTAAGAAAACCGGCTTCACCTTGAGCATTATGTGGTTGAACGTGAAACTTTTTACCCGGATCAGCATAGGGCTCATGAGTTGTTCCGGTAAAGGTGTACGCTAAGAAGGGTTCCTTTAAACCATCAAGTTTAGATTTAAAAAACATAAGCGTGTCGTAGTCCCAACCAAAGGTGGCTTCTTCCGGATCAGGATATTCACCGATGAGAGGAATATCTTCCCGGCCATAAAAATATTCAAAACCCGCCGCTGCAGTAATGCCTGAAATTTTAAATGAGTCACGGTTTGAGCTTTGCACAAATAATGTTTCGTAACCGTTATCTTTAGCGATGCTGCCTAAGCGAGTGAAGTTGGAAACACCTATTCCGGCGTCAAGCCGTGGTAAACCTTTTAGCGCAGGAATGCCGGTTAGGGTTGTTTGCACACCTTCAATGCTGCGTTGCCCTGCAGCATAAAAATGAGTAAAACGTATACCTTCGGCAGCGAGTGCATCAAAGTTAGGTGTCACCTTGTAACCATTGTTACCAAAGCTATCGACATGATCAAAGTTCCAGCTTTCTAATAAAACAAATACAACATTGTACCCCGTTGCTTTGCCTTCGTTCTTTTTCATTAACGGATATTCAGGATCGATAATGGTTCGGTGTTTTCCAAGTGTAGCGATGGCTTCTTCTTCAGAGAAAAAATGATGGTTGGTGTTATCCATGTTGAGTGCAAAGGCCATGGTAGTGAAGACACCATTTAAACTTAAATGTCCATATGCTGAATTACCAGTACCATAGGCGTCGATAATTTCTATTAACTTACCGCTAACACCACCTCGGCCAATAATGAGGATGAATAAAAAAGTAGCAATGTATTTAACCGGTGCCCAGTTAGATTTCTTTATTGGTCGTCTTAGAATGGTTAGCCATACCCAGCCCAGAGCAAGAGTAAACAAGGCAAAGAGTACTAGTGCACCAATATAACCATGGCGCATAAAATCAAAAACAAAATTAATGTCATCTTTAATGAGTATTAATTCATATGCCAGGTGACGTTTTACATGTTCAAAATAAATAATATCAGCAAGCAGTAGTAGTGTTGAGCCAATAAGAACAATAAAGAAAAGCCATGCCCATATATCAAACCAGGCGCGTTTGTCCAGCCAGGCTAAAGGAAAAGCCATAAGTATAAATGGAAGAATAATAAATCTGGCAAATACGGAGCCATCAAAACGTAAACCATTTACAAAAGCACTAATAGTTTCATACACACTCAATTGAGAAAAAGCGTCAGGATAGCTTAGCCAGAAAATAAAACGTACTATAGAGAACACAACCATAGCGATGCTGAGTAATAATAAAGTTTTTTGTATTCTTGTGAGGGATTGCGGTAATGAAATCTTCATTCGTTACTTAACCTTTTTTATTTCTTGCTTGCAGTAATTGTATTTGCCAGTTTTGTAAAATCTTCTAATGATAAACGTTCTGGCCGTATTGTCGGTTCAATACCGAGTGCTTCTATTTGTGGAATTTCAAGTTTGCCTTTTAATATATTGCGTAAGGTTTTTCGACGTTGGGTAAAACTAAAATTTACCAGTTTGGAAAACTCATCAAAGTCATCAATTTCAACAGGTGGTTTTTCATGAGGGATTAAACGCACAATGGCTGAATCAACTTTTGGTGCAGGCCGAAAGGCGCCAGGCTTAACGGTAAATACATATTCTGAGCGACAGAAATATTGCATCATGATGCCGAGTCGGCCATAGGCAGAATCCCCTGGCTTTGCAACAATACGATCTACTACTTCTTTTTGTAACATAAAGTGCATATCCTGAATGCAGTGATTACTATCAAGTAAATGAAATAACAAAGGTGTAGAAATATTATAAGGAAGATTACCAATGATGCGTATTTTCTTTTCATCCGTCTGTAACTGACAAAAATCAAACTTTAGTGCATCAGCCTGATGAATAGTTAAGCCGTCATACATCACAAAACGGATTTTTAATAGTGGGATTAAATCTCGATCAAGCTCTACTACATTCATGACATCAATTTTATCGAGCACCAATTCAGTTAATGCACCTTCACCGGGACCTATTTCAACAATTTTCTCTCCCTGACGTGGGTTAATACTGTTAACGATACGCTGGATGATCATTTTGTCATGCAGAAAATTTTGTCCAAATCGTTTGCGTGGTTTATGTGATTTCTGGGACATGCTGATGTTTTATCCTGTATTTTCCGCCATTTGAATGGCCATATTTAAAGCTGCCTTTAAACTGCCATTTTTGGCTTTTCCGCTTCCGGCAAGATCAAGAGCAGTGCCGTGATCAACGGATGTGCGAATAAAAGGTAATCCTAAAGTAACATTTACCGCTTCACCAAAGCCAACGTGTTTTAAAACAGGGAGCCCTTGATCATGATACATAGCGAGTACGGCATCTGCATCTTGTAGATAGGGTTGTGTGAATAAAGTATCTGCAGGTAATGGGCCTACCAGGTTGAAACCCTTCTTTTTTAATTCATTTATTACCGGGGTAATGGTTTCGATTTCTTCCATGCCAAGATGACCATCTTCACCGGCATGGGGATTTAGACCACAAATGAGAATACGAGGCTGTGATATCCCGAAGTGTTTTTTCAAGTCTTGATGCAAAATGCTAATAACTTCTTTTAAACTATCTTGCGTAATCGCTTCACTTACTTTTGCCAGTGGTAAGTGCGTAGTAGCAAGTGCAACACGGAGTTGATGTGTAGATTCGGGTGCTGCGAGCATCATAACAACTTTTTTTGTTTCGCTCAGTTCGGCCAGATATTCGGTATGGCCAGTAAAAGGGATACCGGCTTCATTGATAATGCTTTTATGCATGGGGCCCGTTATGAGTGCAGAAAATTCTCCACTCATGCAGCCTTGTACTGCACGCTGCAAAGCATTCAACTGACTTTGAGCATTTACTTTATCCGCTACACCACAGACAGATGGGTTGTTTAAAGGTTCTTCGAGAACGGTTAAAGAGCCTGCTGTTTGTGATTGCGTTTTATTAGCATCATAGATATTGATATGAAGGGGCAGACCTAATTTTTCTGCACGTTGTTGCAACATTATCGGATCTGCAATACAAACAAGCTCATGAGGCTGAATTGTTTGTACATGTTGAATAATCAGATCAGGCCCGATGCCTGCCGGTTCACCTGGTGTTATAGCAAAGCGCATTTATATTAACTCGTAAAATCAGTTACACGGATAGCGAGAAGTCAGAGAACAAGGCGCAACCGATGAAAAAGCGGAATGTACGATAGGCCTTTCTAGCACTTCCTTGTGCTTCAAGGCATAAGAACATCCATGTTCAAATACATGAGCATTTTGAAGAGGTTGCAACGTAGTTATCTGGTTTCGCAGCATTCGTGTATTGGTTTTTATTTGTTGGTGCGATAGTCGACATATGCCTCAGCACGTAAACGACGTAGCCAGTCTTGAACGGCTTCTTCAGTTTTTCGTTTACGGATGAGTTTGATGGCCTGGCTACGTAGAAACTGCTGGGTATTATCATGTTTACGACGCGATAAAACCTGCACGATATGCCAGCCAAATTTTGTCAAAAAGGGCTCACTAATTTCACCGGGTTTGAGTTTATTCATTACATCTTCAAAGGCAGGAACCATTGAGCCCGGCGTTACCCAACCTAAACTGCCACCTTCTGCCGCTGCGGCTTTATCATCAGAACTGGCTCGAGCAATACTTGCAAAGTCAGCGCCACTTTTAATACGCTGCAGTATGCCCTCTAAACGTAAGCGAGCATCTTCCCGGGTGAGTACCTGGGTTGGGCGAATCAAAATATGTCTGGCCATGGTTTGGTTAACAATATATTTTTGATTGTCGCTGCGCTTATCTTTTAGCTTGATGATGTGAAAACCACTGGCACTACGTAGTGGACCTTGTACTTCATTTCTACGCATTTTCCTTACTACAGATGTAAAAAGCGTGGGAAGTTGAGCTGATTTACGCCAGCCTAAATCACCGCCTTTTAGAGCAAGTTCATCATTAGAGACGGCAACGGCTTTTTGGCTAAAATTATCGCCTTTTGCCAAATCGGCTAGTACTTTTTCTGCTTTTTTTCGTGCTTTTTCAATTTGTTCTGGTGTCGCAGCTTCTGGTGTTGCGATCAAAATATGGCTTAGATGGTACTCGTCATTAGCCGATTTGCTTTTTAAGTGCTGATCCAGGAAATTATCAATTTCTTGCTCTGAGACATTGACCTTGTTTTCGACACGCATCTTGCGTAATCGGGAAATAGTCACTTCACGACGAATATTCTCGCGGAAATCACTGAATTTATAGCCGTCTTTAGCTAAAACTTTACGAAACTGTTCCATTGAAAGGCGGTTTTCTTTTGCAATATTTAAGATAATGCGGTTAACCATTTCATCATTAATCCGGATACCGGTTTTTTTCGCCATTTCTAACTGTAACTTTTCCAGAATGAGGCGTTCCAGTATCTGTTTACGAAGATTTTCGAGCGAAGGAAGCTGATTACCTTTTTGTCTTAATTGCTGGCTGATGAGTTTAACGCGTTCATCCAGCTCAATTTGGGTGATGATATTGTCATCAACAATGGCAATAATTTTGTCGAGTGGAATAACGGCCGATTTTGCCAAAAGCTGAGATGCTGGCAAAAGTAAGATGAGTAAGCCTAAAAATGAAAAACTGCGCATGTAGTGAATCCCGAAAAGTGTCCTGAAACCTGAATAATTTAACCGCGAATTATACCAGAATATGAGGAATTACTCCTAAGGATGAGTTCATAAAATTGACCACGGGGAATACAAGGAGAGCCAGTATTGTTCTTAAATTCTATTTCCCCGTGAATTCCATGTTCCCCGTGGCTCAATCTTTAAAATTTACTGTTGAATTCCGAAACCACCGAGGCCTTTGAGTATTAGCTCAAGATAAATACCCCGATCTGTTTGTGTACTGCTGAGGTAACGTTCTTTGGTGCTTAACCTTAGCCCCCAACAGCAGCTTTCGTAATTAATAGCAAACAGGTTCTCGACAATATGATCATTGCGCAGATCGTAAAGGTGCGTCGCATGAAGGTTCCAGCGTGCGTTGAGTTCCCAGTTCAATTTCATTTCACGTGTTTCAAGCGTATTTCGTTGATAACGGTGTGCCAGGTCAAAGTTAAATTTTTGATATTTATAACCTAGTTGATTGCTACTGCTGATGTTAACTTTTAATTCAGGATCCCATTCCAGTTGCGATGAAACATTCCAGTTGCCGGGGTGTGCTTTAACCTCAGCAATAATATTTGAGCGTGAAGTGCTATCAATGGTTACGTCTGGCAACTGTACTTTACGGTCAGAAAAATAATAAATCTGTCCAACTCTGGCCATGAACATTTCTTTGCCGTTTTCCTGATCAATAAAACGGGTAGCAAGTGCAGCGGTAACGCGATTGTCGTCACCAATGCGATCAATACCATTAAAACGATAATCGGCAAAAGATTGATTTACATTGAAGGCGTAAGCCGAGGTATCAAAAACAGGTAAATCTGATTGATCTTTATAGGGTGCATAAACATAAAATAATTGTGGCTCAAGAGTTTGCAGATAGTTATGGCTAAAAATCTGGCTATCACGTTCAAAAAATAAACCACTATTAAAACTAAAGGTTGGTATGGTGCGAGAAAGTTCAGACTCGCCCGTTGTTTGTTGTAAATTATAAATAGTATGTTGTACTGCTAACCTGGGTTCGAAAAAACCAGCAGAAGATCGTATTGGATATGAAAGTTCAGGTTTTACATGTAGTCGTTCACCAATTACTTTGTAATCAACATGCTCAAAACGAACCGCTTCACTTTTTAGAGAATAATTTAAGGCGTTGTTTTTAATGGCGTAGCGTGAGTTTAAAATTATTTGTGGTAAACGTTTATAAGGATTTTCACCACTTAATATCTGGTGATCTTCGGCATTAATATTAAACAACCAGCTTTTACTGTTATATATAGCATCCGCTGTTCTAATTAGGTACGTGGTGCTTGTGCTATTTAAATTATCACTGAAGTCGGTAAGGTGGTTAACATCAGCAACATAGTTGTAGTCAGCCTTTGCCTGCCAGCCTAAACCTGGTTTTGATTCATGTTTCCAATGCAAGCGTTCACGCGTGTCTTTAAATAATTTATCATTACTTAAATACTCTGCATCCAGTATGCCACTGTTATTTTCAGTTAGATAACGGAATTCTGTATGTAATAAGGTTCCACGTTTCGACATATACCAGGGAGTAATGGTGGCATCAACCTGAGGATGAATATTCCAGTAATAAGGAATTTTTAACTCATCACCATGTTCATTCGAATGGCCAAAATAAGGAAACAAAAACCCGGATAAACGATCTTCGCCTATAGGGAAACGCAAATACGGGAAGTAAAAGAAAGGCACATCTTTAAATCGAAGCACAACATTGCTGGCGTGACCTTGATGAGATTTATTGTCTAGCGTAATGGTGCTTGCACTTAGTAACCAGTCGGTATTATCTGGATCACAAGTTGTATAGGTAGCATCACTGAGCTTAGTCGTACTTTGATCTTTAATTTCTATGGTTGATGCCTGACCGCGGGCACGGCTGGTTAAACTTTGATATTCTGCATTTTTTAGTACAGCTTGATTTGATTTTAGATTGAAACTGGCAGATTCACTTTTAATTTGAATATCGGCCGCGATGAAACGAACATTACCTTCCGCTTCAACTTGTTCAGTTTCTTTAATATATTCAGCTTGATCAGTTTCAATGCGTTTATCATTTTGTTGAATAACAACATTACCGGTAAAACGCGAGATGTTTTCCTGACTGAGCTCAACTTTATCTGATTGCAGATGGGTTTTACCATCAGCTGAAAAAGTATCTTTTTTGATAATGGATGAAGGTTGAATTTCACAAAGACTTTCACTAGCTAAAAGGGTGTGAGTAGATGGCAAGTTGAATAAAAAGACAGTCAAGAGACCCGCAGAAATCTTATTCGTCGCGCCTGAGACTGGCAAATGATATTTTTTATTCTTCTTTTTCACGGATGATGCTTATATTTACTTTACCCAATAATGAGACTAATTATATAGAGAAATCCGAGAAATAGGGGTTGATGTAGCATATAAATATGCAAACTATGCCGTCCCCCCAGTGCCAATACGTTGCTTACTGGATGATTGCTTTGCCAGCGGCGTAAAAATGAGTTTGTTGGTTGTTGAGCCAAAATCTGCCCCAGATACATCCCGATTAAAACCACACCAAACCAGGGTAACAGAGGCACGTAATCAACGGTGATGGGCAACATTGTCATAAGACCAAACCACTGCAGATAAGGCTGATTAAAAATGGAGTACTCAATGAACTGTCCAATAAGGATAAAAGATATTCCGAGGAGTAAATTAATAATTTTTAGTCGAACAAACAATAGTCCCAGAACACTTGCGACCGTAATGAAATGTAAAATACCGAAAAAAATCATTGCTGTCGGGAACATCACCCAGCTACTAATGCTGACTAATGATGAGTAGATAAGGAGAAGTAATATACGTTTTCGAAAAGGCTTTATATTCAATCCACGGTAACATGCCAGGTATAAGCTGATTCCCATAATGGTTAAAAATAAAGTAATGATGAGGGTACGAAAATTCAGCCAGAAGCTATCAATAGCAAAGTCTATTTTTATAAATTCGTAATAATCTAAATCATAACTAAAGTGATAAATAAACATCAGTAATATGGCAAAGCCGCGAGCGACATCAAGAATATCAAAGTGCTTTTTATTATTGCTTTGTTTTAACATGTTTTTCAGGCTTTAGACTTTGTTTTATAAATGTATAATATGTCTTCAACTGGAGAATAATGTGGATCAACGATTAGAACAACTGAAAGTTTGGCTAAATGATAGTGGAATAACTTATCAGGATATTGCACCTGCTTCGGCTGATGCAAGTTTTCGTCGTTATTTTCGTATTACTAATAATGAAAGTAGCTACATTATTATGGATGCGCCTCCTGAAAAGGAAGATTGCAAACCCTTTATCCGTATTGCGACAATATTATTTGATTTTGGCTTAAATGTACCACAGATATTAAAGCAGGATTTAGAACAAGGTTTTCTTTTATTGAATGACTTAGGGAAAACTGTTTTTTTGTCTGAATTAAATAATGATACGGTCGATGATATGTATGTTTCGGCTATGAATGCTTTGCTGCACTTACAAAAACATAAAAAACCTGATTTACCTGCTTATGATGAAAGTTTGTTACACAATGAACTGGATTTATTTCCAGATTGGTATTTGGCTAAACAATTAGATATTACTTTATCTGCAGAGCAAAAAAAAATACTGGAACAGACTTTTGAAGTCCTGATAAAAAATGCATTAGTACAGCCCCAGGTTTGTGTCCATCGGGATTTTCATTCACGCAATTTGATGGTGAATAAAGATAACCCAGATTACCCCGGTGTGATTGATTTTCAGGATGCTGTTATTGGTGCCATTACTTATGACCTGGTGTCATTATTAAAAGATTGTTATATATGCTGGCCGCGGAAAAAGGTTGAAAGTTGGGTTAAATATTTTTATACGGAAGCTGATTCATCAGGAATTATTAATGATGTTAGTTTTGATGCGTTTCTGCGCTGGTTTGATTTAATGGGTTTACAACGTCATTTAAAAGTTGCCGGGATTTTCTCGCGACTAAAACATCGAGATGGTAAAACGGGTTATCTTAAAGATATTCCCCGTACCATGGACTACGTATTTGATGTGTTAGAACGTTATCCTGAATTTAAACCGTTACAAAAATTACTGAGCGACATCCTTTGAAAGCAATGATATTAGCAGCTGGTCGTGGAGAACGTATGCGACCTTTAACGGATAACTTACCCAAACCATTGTTAAAGGTGGGCGGTAAGATGTTAATTGAATATCATCTTGAAAAATTAAAAGCGGCAAACATTACTGACGTGATCATTAACCATGCCTGGTTAGGTGAAAAAATTGAGCAGGCGTTAGGTGATGGCTCTCGTTATGGTTTGAATATTCAGTATTCAGTGGAAGCTGAAGCATTAGAAACGGCGGGCGGTATTCTTAATGCATTGCCTTTATTAACGGATGCAGATAATAAATCAGAAGCATTTATTGTTATCAATGGCGATATTTTCTGTGATTATGATATTTCAAAATTACCTTCTTCATTATCAGGGTTAGCCCATTTGGTATTGGTTGAAAATCCTGAGCATAATCCAGACGGTGATTTTGAGTTAACCGATGCAGCTATGGTTGAACAGGTCGGTGATAATAAAAAAACATTCAGCGGTATTGGGGTTTATCATCCTGACTTATTCAAAGATTATCCAAAGGGTAAGCTGGCATTAGCACCTGTATTACGTAAAGCGATGGATCAAAAACAGGTCACGGGTGAGTTTTATTCCGGTAGCTGGCATGATATTGGTACTCCTGAAAGATTAAGCGAGCTTGATTTATACTTAAATGAATAGTCATGATTTCATGCTCCTTATAAATATTTATAAATTATCGCAAAGGTACTCTTGGAGTACCTTTGCGAACTTTGCGTTTAATAGCATGGTTTATTATTTGTTTACTTTAAATTTGATCTGAAGGATTTAAAATGGGTGAGGAAATTCGTACCAGCAGTTTTAGAGATGAAGATTTTGAGCGGTTTAAAAAAGCATTAAAAGAAGAAACCGCATTACTTGAATCATGGTTTAAAGAAAAAAAGTTTTCTTCTTTATCTAATCGCGCAGGCTTTGAAATAGAATCCTGGCTTGTTGATGAACAACTTTATCCCGCCTCAATAAATGAAGACTTCCTGGAAAAATTAAACAGCCCCCTTGCCAGCCCGGAGCTTGCAAATTTTAATGTTGAATTAAATAGCACTCCTTGTGATTTAAGCGGTGATGTTTTAACGCAGATGCAACATGAGCTGGATAAAACATGGCAAGAATGTAAAGAGATAGCCAAAGAATTACATAGCGACATTGTTATGGTTGGTATATTGCCAACATTGGATAATGATGTGTTGAATCTTGCTAACATGTCTAAAATGAAACGCTATCGCGCATTAAACCGCGAAGTATTGCATCGTCGTAAAGGCAAACCACTGGTTTTTGATATTAATGGTGTTGAACATCTTAAGGTGACGCATAGGGATGTCATGATGGAGGCTGCAGCAACTTCATTTCAAATTCATCTTCAAGTCAACCAGGACAATGCTGTTCGTCTTTTTAATGCCAGCATCGCTATCACCGGACCATTGCTTGCACTAAGTGCAAATTCTCCATACTTGTTTGGAAAAGATCTTTGGGATGAAACGCGCATTCCCGTTTTTGAACAGGCCGTTGCAGTGGGAGGGTATGATGGTGCTGCATTTGGTCCTATAAGACGTGTCACTTTTGGTGATACTTATATTCGTGAGTCACTGTTTGAATGTTTCAAGGAAAACCTTGAACACTATCCTGTTTTATTGCCTGTTGATCTTGACAGTAAAGAACCCTTACCGCATTTACGTTTACACAATGGCACCATTTGGCGCTGGAACAGACCCTTAATCGGGTTTGATGATTCGGGTTTACCACATATGCGAATTGAACAGCGTGTTGTACCTGCGGGACCTACGACACAAGATGCTATTGCCAATGCGGCATTTTATTATGGTGCCGTCACAGCAATAGCTGAGCTTGATGAACCGATTGAAAATCAAATTCCACATAGTTTTACTCGTGATAACTTTTATGCTGCTGCACGTTTTGGCTTACGTAGTTCACAACGTTGGACAAACGGTGAAGATATTCATGTCCGGGATTTAATTCTTGATAAATTATTGCCATTAGCACATCAAGGTTTAACATTGTTAGGTATCACAATTGAAGACAGTGATAAATATTTGGGCATTATTCATGATCGAGTGAGCTCTGGACAGAATGGGACAGCATGGCAACGTTCCTTTGTTAAAAAACATGGTAGAGATATGACAGCATTAACAAAAGCCTATATTAAAAATCAAAATAGTGGTGAGCCGGTACATCGATGGCATCATCAAAAAGTTGATGAGCAAACGCTGGGGTTAACGATTCTTGATGAAATACCAGAAGGCCTGTTACACGTTAAGGCTCGTGATTTACATAACCATTTTTCGGGCCCCACGTTAATTCGTTTACAAGGTAAGCGTAAAGATGTGTTATTTGTTTCAGTATTGCTGCATGGCAACGAAACCAGTGGTTGGGATGCTGTTCGAGAATTGTTAATAGAGTCGGCTGAAGCAACCTTGCCTCGAAGTTTATATCTTTTTATCGGCAATGTTGCCGCAGCTGCCGAAGGACTTCGGGTTCTTGATGGTCAACAAGACTATAATCGAATCTGGAAGAAAGATAATAAGACAGCAGAAGGAAAAATTGCTGCCGAGGTATTAGATATTATTACGGGTGTAACATTATTTGCGGCGGTCGATATTCACAATAACACCGGGATCAATCCGCACTACGCTTGTATTAATGAACTGGATTCTCCTTTTTTACACCTTGCCACTTTATTCAGTCGAACCGTGGTGTATTTCAGACGGCCGGACAGTGTTTTATCTCTCGCTTTATCAGAATTGTGTCCTGCAACTACAATTGAATGTGGGAAATCAGAAGATGTACAAGGTAGAGAGCATGCCAAAGAATTTATTAATGCCTGCCTGCATTTACAGGCCTTTCCAACACATAACGTTGCGGAGCATGATATTGATATTTTTCATACCGTTGCAATAGTTAAAGTGCCGGAAGAGATTGATTTTGGAATAGAAAATCCAGAGGCCAGGCTAAATTTTATAGGCAATATGGATCGCTTAAATTTTCAGGAATTATCAGCAGGAACGATTTTGGCACACAGTAAGTGTGACAATGAGGCCTGTTTACAAGCTATTAATGAAGAGGGGGATGATGTGATGGAACAGTATTTTTCCTGTGAAAAGGGTGTTTTGCGTTTTTCGGTGCCACTGATGCCGTCCATGTTAACTTTGGATGAGCAAATTATCCGTCAGGATTGCCTGTGTTATTTGATGGAACGTCTGGATTATCACAAATTGAAGTAACCCGGTTATTTTCCGGATTTGCCTGGCTGATTTTGATTTGTACCTTTTATGCAGGTTGTTATAATCATTGGGAATTATTTCTATAATTAGTCAGGGTATTACAGATGTTGCGACATATGGTCCGTCAAAGTTTTTTAAGCATTTTTTTATTGTTCCTTTTTTCAAATATCAGTTTTTCTGCTACCGATACTGATTTAGCTACAAAGTTTGCTCAGGCGCAGAGCCTGGCGCAGAAAGGTGAAATTAAACAAGCTATATATGCTTACACTGCATTGATTGAATCAAATCCGCAACTTCCAGAAGCTTACAATAATCTTGCAGCTCTTTACCTGAAACAAAAGAATACCAAGCAAGCGAAACATATTTTAGAAAAAGGATTATATGCGCATAAAGGCTATGGTGTTTTGTATGAAGGCCTTACCGCTATTAATGTTGCATTAGCAAGAGAAGCATACAGCAAAGCATTACAAATTGAGCTTAATCCTTCAGATATTACCATTGCTTCACTTGCCTTTAATGACAACAAACAAAATCGTAAAGCTATCATCATATCTAAAGTAGAGAGTCCTGTCTTAGTGAGTACAGAGCAGGCTACAAAGTCGATTGTTGACGTTAAATCTATTGTTGAATTTAAATCCATAGTTGAATCGAAAACGGAATCAAAATTTTTAGATGAAATTAGTGACGCAAATGTTGAACGCGTACTGGCCAGAAAAATTGAAAATACAGAAACCATAGAGACGGTACTTCACGCCTGGTCAGCAGCATGGTCTGCTCAAGCGGCGAATATGTATTTATCTTTTTATCATAAACAATATAAGCCCTCGAATGGAATGTCACTTAATGGCTGGATGCAGTCACGTCGATACCGATTAAAAAAGCCACGTTGGATTAAAATTGCTTTATCAGATTTTAAAGTCGAAAAAAATACCGGTAAACAGGCGATTGTGAACTTTAAACAGTCTTACCAGTCAAATAGTTTTAGCGACATAAGTAAAAAACAAATGGTATTGCTCTATACTAATGATGGTTGGCGAATTTTTCGCGAAAAGAGTCTTTAATAAATTATGATAGTAAAACGTACTTCTCTTTTATTGTGTTTAAGCTTGAGCCTGTCGGTATCTGCTGCCGAAAATATTCAACTCGCCAAACTATCAAGTTTTGATCATCAATATTCAACATTTCCCGCGATAGCAAAAATCTCATCAGTATTAGATAAGCTTGAAAACAGATTGCGAGTTTATCCAAAGGATCATGAAGCAGAACTTTTAAAAGCTATTTTATATTTCAGGTCTGGTAAAATAGAGCTCGCTTTAGATGAATTAGATAAACTGATTAAAAAAGTTCCGGGTTTTCAGTTAGCTTATTTGCTTAAAGGTGATATGTTGTTATCTAAATATGCAGCTACTAATGATCTAGGCCAAACAACGTTATTAGCTTCACTCCTTCCAAACCTGGATAAGAATAAAAAGCAGCAGCTAAATTTTTTACGCGAAGAGGCGCAACTTCGACTACGCGCATTATTAACAACTAAAAAAAGAAATACCCTGCCCAGACAGATCCTTGCATTAGGTAAGTCTGTGAAAAAAGCATTATTGATTGATAAGAAAGCAAATCGAATGTATATTTTTAGTCGACAAGAATCAGGCGGCTTGTTTGAGGAAGTGACTGATTATTATATTACCACGGGTAAGCTGGTCGGCGACAAGTCAGTGAAAGGGGATTTACGTACGCCCGAGGGTGTTTACTTTGTCACTTCATGGATCAGTCCCGATAAATTACCTTCAAAATATGGCATTGGTGCGTTTCCGGTAAATTATCCTAACGAACTGGATAAACATAATGGCAAAACAGGTTATGGTATTTGGTTACACGGCACAGATAAAGGGTATTACAGTCGTCCGCCACGAGATAGTGAAGGCTGTGTTGTACTAACAAATATAGATCTTGAGGCCCTTAAAAGTGAAATTGTACCCGGCCTTACACCTGTCGTGATTACAGATAAGGTTGAATGGATTGACTATGCTGCATGGAAAAAAGAACGTGAAACCATTTTGCAGGCTATTGAAGACTGGCGTCTTGACTGGGAAAGTATGAATGTAAATAAATATTTATCACATTACAGTGAAAGCTTTTGGTCTGCATCACATAATTTAAAAAGCTGGTCTGCACGTAAACGTCTTCTTGCTCGTAGCAAAACGTTTCAGTCAGTGAATCTTTCTGATATGTCTGTACTTGTTTATCCAAAAAAACCAACAGATGAAAAAGAAATTGCCGTTGTACGATTACGTCAGAATTACAAGTCGAATAATTTTAGCAGCAAAATGTATAAACGGTTGTACTTAACTAAAAAAGATAATGACTGGAAAATTCTTTACGAAGGGCGTTAGGTATAAAAGGTTTTATGTTTAGTTTTATGGGTTTGATTCGCTATATCTGCAACGTTCGATTACTTCTATGATTTGATCTCTTAATATACCTAGCTCTAACCATTCAATTGCATCATCTAATCTATTTTCTTTATAAATATTTAGTTCGTCCAGATTCATAATATCGGTAGCAACTTTATACATACGTGACAATCCATAACTTAGTAATGTTTCAGCGATAATCGCGTTTTTACCGTCTTTTCTGAATTTTGCCTGCCTCATTTTATCTCCAGCACCCATAATGTCACTTGCTCTTATATCTTTAAACGTGCTGTTTTTAGATAAGATGGTGAGTCCACGCATTCCACCTGTGTTATGTTTAATTGTTAATAGCTTATCGACGAGGTTATGAAGTTCTTCTGGATTGGTTTTCCCATAAACTACGGTTAAAATAAAATTATTTTCTGGATAATAGTTATATTTAATCATTAACTTTAGATTCTGTTATTTTCTGTTGCTTATAAATCTGTGTGATATGAAAAATGTACCATTGAACCACTCGTAACGTTATCAAAGTTCATCTTTTTGAATTAATCGAACGAGGTCAAATTCATCAATGTTGTTTTCATTGTTGCTTATGCATCTTTTATTTGTTCTGCGTAAATAACGGTATCTTTATTGTAGCCGAGAAGTTGGCTTAAATGGAAAATTAAGTCTGTTTTAATATGACTTAAATTAAGTGTAGGTTTTAAATCTTTTAATTGCGTGACTGCCAACCCTTCATAACCACAGGGGTTGATTTGTTTGAAGGGTGTTAAATCCATATCAATATTCAATGACAAACCGTGATAACTTTTATTCCGTTTAATGCGCAAACCCAATGCCGCAATTTTTGCATTATTGACATAGACACCAGGAGCATTTACTTTTCCCTGCGCATTAATTCCATGTTGTTTAAGTAATTGAATAATCGATTGTTCAATGGCGTTCACAAGATCTTTAACTCCTATGTTTAATCGTTTTAGATCGATTAAGGTATAGATTACCAGCTGGCCAGGACCGTGGTAGGTAACCTGACCGCCTCGATCTATATCAATGACAGGTATGTTTTGAATATTTAATAAATGTTCTTTTTTACCGTTGAGTCCCATAGTGAAAACAGGTGGGTGTTCAAGGCACCATAATTCGTCAGGTGTTGTGTCATCGCGTTTTGCGGTGAAGTCCTGCATAGCTTGCCAGATGGGTTCGTACTCTTGTAAGGCAAGATCACGAACTATGAGTGTGTTAGAGAATGGCTTCATATAATTGATTATAACCACGAAGGGCACGAAGAGGACAAAGAAATATTTTATAAAAAGGTAGGTTGGCTCAACGACTGCAGGGAAGCAGGAGGTACGAAGCCAAGGATGGCTGAAGGTACGACTCCATGGATGGAGGAGGTAGAGCAACGCAGGACGCAGTTGCCGAGAACAATGCAGGAGCAATTGTCGAGAGTAATGCAGGACAATTCCATGGATGGAATTGGTAGAGTCGCGTCAGGAACGAAGACCGAGCAGTTACCGAGCGCAGCGGAGCCAACAATTCATTTTTGT
>JAGLTQ010000136.1 GCA_023135195.1 Gammaproteobacteria bacterium
GAAAGCTGGAAAGATAAAAATACAGGTGAGCAGGTCGATAAAACAGAATGGCATCGTGTTGTGTTCTTTCGTCGTTTAGCTGAAATTGCAGGTGAGTACCTAAAGAAAGGTTCTAAAGTTTATATCGAAGGCAAATTGCAAACGCGTAAGTGGCAGGATAAAAACGGTAAAGACAACTGGACTACGGAAATTATTGCCAATGAAATGCAAATGTTAGATTCACGTGGCGGTGGCAGTAGTGATTTTAATCAGAACCAAAACCAAAACCAAGGAGCGCCAGCACAATCAGCACCACAGTCGGCTCCTTCTCAAGCAGCACCGGCACCTGTAAATAATGATTTTGATGACGATATACCTTTTTAGGAAATTAGCCACCAAGGACACAAAGAACAGCAAGATTAAAAAGATATTAACCACTGGGGGCACAGGGAACACGGGGAATATAAAATATAGTTTTAAATGTTTTCCCTGTGTGCCCAGTGTTCCCCGTGGTTAAATCTTATCTTTTTCTTTTCTTGGTGTTCTTGGTGGCTAAATGTTTTTTACGATTGGCAATTCAAAATAGAACGTTGTTTCTTTGTCTATAATGGTTTCAAACCCAAGTTTTCCACCAAGTTTTTCAATTATCATTTTTGAAATATTCAGGCCAAGCCCTGTTCCACCAACCTGTCGGGTATTACCATTATCAGATTGGGTAAACTTTTCAAATAATGTGTCTTGAAAATCTTCAGGAATCCCGGGGCCATAATCTTTTACACTAATACGAACTATTCCATTTTTGACCGAGGTAAAAATTTCAACGGGTACATTCTCAGGAGAATACTTAGCGGCATTTGATAACAGGTTACTCATTACCTGTTCAAGACGATCTTTATCTACGTTAACATTAACGTCATTGTTGCAGTTAATACATTTAAATGTAGTGTTGTATTTTTTCGCATATTCCTGGTTCATCTCGGTGATGTTTTTAATGAATGGAGCGAGTTCAATAGTTTCTATTAAAAAATTAATTTCACCTGATTCAAGTTTAGAGACATCAAGAATATCATTGATTAATTTTAATAAACGTTCGACGTTACGATTGGCAACATCAAGCATTGTTGAAGCTTGTTCGGGAAGCTCAAGGTTAAAACCTTTTGTTATAAGGTCTAATGAGCCTTTGATTGCAGTCAAAGGTGTACGAAGTTCGTGACTCACTGTTGCAACAAACTCACTTTTTAGTCGGTCGACTTTTTTACGTTCAGTAATATCACGAATGACTCCGGTAAATAAAAGTTCACCATTAATTGTTTTTGCATTAATTGATAAATCAATTAGGAATGTGTCACCATTTTTCTTTTTTCCAGAAAGCTCACGGTTTTTACCGATGATTATAGCTTTATCGGTATTTTTAAAACCTGACATGTAATGATCATGTGACTTAGTAATATCTTCAGATATCAGTATTTTTATAGACTTACTAATAATTTCATCCGCGACATATCCAAATATATTTTCTGCTCCATGATTAAATGATTGAATGATACCGTGTTTATTAAGTGTAATAATGGCGTCGGGAGCGGTATCAAGAATGGCGCGCAATCTTTTTCCTTCATTGGCAAGCACATCGAGTGTTTGTTCAAGATTACTTTGATAGGCTTTTATATTTTTATGCATCAGTTTGAATGCATGGCTAAGCTCACCAATTTCATCGTTTGAGCTAATGGCCGGGAATGTTATTGCGTAGTTTCCTTTTGAAATTTGAGATGTTATATTTTTAAGTTTTGTAATCGGTGCAAATATCCATGATGTTTGTAATATAAAGTTGAATGTTGCGATAATGCTGAAAAGAAAAATAGAGAAAAGACTTAATTGATAAATGTTTTTTAGTTCTTTATTTTTTGCACTTTCCCAATCAGTATATAAAGTAATGTAACCAAAAATCTCATCATTTTCTTCAATGATGAGATTTATTTTAACTAAGGTGCTAGTGTCTTCTGGTTTGCTGGAGAAAATAGGATATAGTTGTTTGTGATCAGGATTATTGAGTTGTATATAATGCCATTCATTTTTGTGAATGAGTAATGAGTTTTCAAAAACACGATGTAACTCTGATAAATCATTAGCTAATATGTTTTGAATAATACTTGGGTTAAGTGTTTTAAGTATATTAGTTTGGTCTTGAATGAAATCCTGTTTTGCTTTTTCTAATTGAGTTGGTTGCCATATAAATAATAGTACAAAGATGATGGCTGCTAACCCCAAAAGAAGAGGGAGCAATGATTTTTCACGAATTCCAAATTTTAACTGCATGTTTTTATTTTACGTAAAATTTTTCAAGGTTGAATTTTTTAAGTGGGGTGTAATCAGCCATACTGGCCTCGCCAACTTTTTTCATGGGGATTTTTGCAAGTAAAGAACGGCCAATGGCATTTTTACCTAAGGACAAAAATGTATTTTTAATTTGTTCTCTTACTTCAACGGGAACGCGTGGATGGACCGCGAGGGGATGTGGAGCAACCTCAGGAGTTCGGTGCAATATTTTTAACGCACCTTTAATATTATCTCTTTGTTGATTTAAGGTTTTTTGTACTCCACCACCGGCTGACGTTTGTTTAACGATAACATTAAGATAAACTGAACTATGTGTTTTTACATAAATCGGTTTGAATTTAACTTTATAGTCATTTGTGAGATTGGCTCGCATCAGTAATGATGCACCTAATGCATTGGGTGCAGGGAAAGCAATTTTTTCACCATTAAGATCTTTTACCGAATTTATTCCACTATCTTGCCTGACCACAAGAATGCCATGAAGTTTTCTACCGTTATCACGAATCAAGGGAATATAACCCTGAGAATCTCTCGCCAGTAATATATGGTAAGGATTCATATAGGCAAAATCAAAACGCCCGGTATTAAATTCACGCTCAAAATCAGGAATGGTAGGAGAACCAATGAGCTTAAGTTTGTAACCGGTATTTTTTTCAATCTCTTTTATAATGGGGTTCCATATTTTGCGGATATGCCGAATTTCAAACTGGGGAACAATGCCTATGGTATATATTTGTTTTTTTTCCGCGTGAGCATTTAATGAGAACAAAGAAGAGAAGAGTAATACAGAGAAGAGGTAAATGTTGCTATTCATTTTGTGCCGTCCATTGTTACATTATCAATATCCAGGGAATATAGAATGTATCGGCTTTCTGGGAAAAGAGTTTAGATAAATTTAATTTATCAATAAGTTTAAATCATTGATTTAGCAGTAGTTAACACGCACTAAAGATAAATGATTGTTTTGAGATGCTGAATTAGTGATTGCGGTTAACTGAGAAGTTGGCAAGAAAAATTAATGCCTCTTTGTAGTTTGAATCGCTCAGGAAATCGAGCGCAGCAATGGCCAGCTTTGCTTCATTTTTGGCACAATCAGACGTGTAATTAATGGCACCGGAGCTATGAATTGCCTCATGAATTTGGTCTATTTTATCTAACCCCCCTTCTTCGATCGCTTCTCGAATCATGTTGGCTTGTTCACTGGTTCCATTTCGCATGGCATAAATAAGCGGTAAGGTGGGTTTGCCTTCAGCTAAATCATCACCAAGATTTTTGCCCATATCTTCAGCAGATGAAGTGTAGTCCAGTACGTCATCAATTAACTGAAAGGCGCAGCCTAAATGCATGCCATATTTTGCCATGGCTTGCTGTTCCTCTATCGGGCGGTCACAAATAACGGCACCTAATTCTGAGGCGGCCTCAAATAATTTGGCCGTTTTACTGTGAATAACTTCGAGATAGCGTTCTTCAGTGGTGTCTGGATCATGACAATTGAGCAACTGCAGGACTTCACCTTCGGCAATGGTGTTGGTGGCTTTGGATAAAATGGACATGACCTGCATTCGGTCGATTTCGACCATCATTTCAAAAGCCCGAGAATAGAGGAAATCACCCACTAAGACGCTGACTGCATTGCCCCATAAAGCATTGGCAGTGTCTTCACCACGGCGTAAATCTGAGTTGTCGACAACATCATCATGCAATAGAGTGGCGGTGTGAATAAACTCAATAATTGCTGATAAATCAACATGTTGTGAGCCATTATAAGCAAAGGCTTTGGCACTTAAAAGATGAATTATCGGGCGTAAACGCTTGCCACCACTATTGATAATGTGACCACCAATTTGATTAATCAGTACGACTTCAGAATGCAGGCGGGTCTGAATACAAGCATTGAGCTTGTCCATATCTTCTGCAATTAGCTGGTTAATTTCGTCAATTGTCGTAATAGTCATGGGGTTTTGTCGAAAAAGAATAAACAGCGTGCATGCTAGGGGGCACACTTAATACTGTCAAGCATAAAGAAAGGCTAAAATTATTGGCAAATAGATGAGATATCAGTAAATATCCTTTGACCCGCAGAGGGGGAACGGCTAAAATTCGCGTCCCTGTATTTGATGACATTTGGAAACTTCAGGTACAGCCATAGATTTAGAGATTTAAGCGCGGTTATTTTAGTTTTTTGCGTTTAAATTCAAGTAAATATCATTAGAGTTTGGAGAAAGACATGTACGCGGTAATTGAAACCGGTGGTAAACAATATCGAGTTACTGAAGGCCAGTATCTTAAAGTAGAGAAACTCGGTCTTGAAGAAGGTGCTTCACTTGAGATAGATAAAGTACTGATGGTTGCTAATGGCGATGATGTTAAAATCGGCGCGCCTTATGTTGCTGGTGGCAAAGTGACTGCTACAGTAAAGAGTGTTGGTCGTGGTAAGAAAATCCGCATCATCAAGTTCCGTCGTCGTAAGCATTCTCGTACAACACAAGGGCACCGTCAGTCCTATACAGAAATTCTAATTACTGGCATCGCTGCTAAATAATTTAGAATCCAGAATTCAGAAAGATTGAGGTAATACAATGGCTCATAAGAAAGCAGGTGGTAGTACTAATAACGGACGCGATTCGGTTTCCAAACGTTTAGGTGTTAAGCGTTTTGGTGGTGAATTCGTATTAGCGGGCAATATTTTAATCCGTCAACGTGGTACTAAGGTTCATCCTGGTAAGAACGTTGGTATTGGTAAAGACGATACACTTTTTGCTAAAGCAGATGGTGTTGTTCTTTTCCAAAAGAAAGGACCGAAGATGCGTTCATTTGTGAGTATTGTTCCTGCTGAGTAATCAAGTAAACAATCTTATAAATGAAATACCCCGTCCTATGACGGGGTTTTTTGTTTTAGGATTTAAGATAGCCACGAAGGACACCAAGAAAACCTTAAAGATATACAAACCACGGGGAACACTGGGGGCACGGGGACTAAAAATAAAAGTCTTTTCCCTGTGAACCCCCGTGTTCCCCGTGGTTCAAGCTTCTTTCCTTTGGTGTTCTTCGTGTCCTTAGTGGTAAATAGTTTTAGGTATATGAAATGAAATTCGTTGATGAAGCGACAATTAAAGTAGAAGCAGGCAAGGGCGGTAACGGCATTGTTAGTTTTCGTCGTGAAAAATATATTGAGTTAGGCGGCCCGGATGGCGGTGATGGCGGTGATGGAGGCAGTGTTTATTTAATTGGTGATGTTAATTTAAATACACTTGTAGATTTTCGATATTCACGTCGTTATAAAGCAGAAAATGGTGGTACAGGCGGTCGTCGTCGTATGACCGGTAAAGGTGGTGATGACCTTTACATTAAAGTGCCACTCGGTACGAGTGTTTACGATGAAGATACTGAAGAACTTATCGGTGATGTAACTGAGGCCGAGCAAGTGTTGTGTGTTGCACAAGGTGGTTTTCATGGCATCGGTAACGTGCGTTATAAAAGCAGTACCAACCGTGCGCCGCGCCAGGCAAAATCAGGATCACTAGGTGAAGCACGAACACTCAAGCTGGAAATGAAAGTACTTGCTGACGTGGGATTATTAGGATTACCCAATGCCGGTAAATCAACATTAATCAGTTCGGTTTCCGGCGCAAGGCCAAAAGTTGCTAACTATCCATTTACTACATTGCATCCTAATTTAGGCGTGGTTAGTGTTGGTGTTAGTCGCAGTTTTGTTATGGCAGACATTCCCGGTATTATCGAAGGTGCTGCAGAAGGTGCTGGCTTAGGTATACAATTTTTGAAGCATGTATCTCGTACACGACTTTTGTTACATCTTGTTGATATAGCACCACCCGATGAAAATGAAGATCCGATAGATGCGATTCGTGTCATTGAAAAAGAAATGGTACGTTTTAGTCCTGAACTTGCAGCATATGAACGCTGGTTAGTGATTAATAAAACAGATT
>JAGLTQ010000137.1 GCA_023135195.1 Gammaproteobacteria bacterium
CCGTCCGTGGCAAGTCTTTTGACTTTGATTTTTTATATTTATTAGATCTTTTTAAAGATTAAACTTGCGTTAGTACCACCAAAACCAAAACTATTTGACATAACACAATCAAACTCTGCATTGTCAATAGCTTCACGTACGATTGGATAACCTTCTGCCGCGGGATCAAGTTCTTCAATATTTGCAGAAGCAGCAATGAACCCGCCTTCTTGCATAATCAAAGAATAAATTGCTTCATTAACACCCGCAGCACCTAATGCATGACCAGTTAAAGATTTAGTTGATGCAATGTATGGCATATCATCACCAAATACTTCTTTAATTGCTTCTAATTCACGAACATCACCCACTGGTGTACTTGTTCCATGAGCATTTAAGTAAGTAATTTTTGAACCTTCTGGCACAGTGGCTAATGCTTGTTCCATACAACGTTGCGCACCTTCACCTGATGGCGCGACCATGTCATAGCCATCTGATGTTGCACCATAGCCAACTAATTCAGCATAAATCTTTGCACCACGTGCTTTGGCATGCTCATACTCTTCTATAACTAAAACACCGCCACCACCAGAGATAACAAAGCCATCACGGTTTGCATCAAAAGCACGAGATGCTTTTTCTGGCGTTTCATTATACTTAGAAGACATTGCACCCATACCATCGAATAAAACAGAAAGTGTCCAATGAAGTTCTTCGCCACCACCGGCAAATACAATATCCTGTTTACCTAGTTGAATTTGTTCCATTGCATTACCAATACAATGTGCACTGGTTGAACAAGCCGATGTAATTGAATAGTTCACACCTTTAATTTTAAACGGTGTGGCTAAACACGCAGAGTTAGTGCTCGACATGCCGCGTGTCACCATATAAGGGCCAACACGTTTTATGCCTTTCTCACGCATAGTATCTGCAGCAAGAACAATGTTTTCTGTTGAAGGGCCACCAGAACCAACGATTAACCCCGTACGAACATTAGAAACTTGGTCTTCTTCAAGCCCTGCATCTTCAATCGCTTGTTGCATCGCAATATAATTATATGCAGCACCATCACCCATAAAGCGTTTAACTTTACGGTCAATTAATTCTTTAAGGTCAATATTTAACGCACCATGTACGCGAGAACGAAATCCCATCTCAGCATAAACTTCACTGGCAACAATACCTGAACGCCCTTCTCGTAAAGACGCTTCAACTTCTTCTTTATTATTACCAATACTTGAGACAATGCCCAGTCCGGTAACTACTACACGCCGCTCGGCCATGTTCTAAAAATCCTCAGTCGAAGTAAATAAACCTACGCGTAAATTTTTTGCTTCATAAATTACGCGTCCGTCCACTTCCATGCGTGCATCTGCAATTCCCATAAACAATTTGCGCATTATAACGCGCTTAAGATCAATATGATAAGTGACCTTTTTATTGGTCGGCAATACCTGGCCTGAAAATTTAACGTCACCTGAACCTAAAGCGCGACCTTTACCTGGACCGCCCATCCAACCTAAATAGAATCCAACTAACTGCCACATCGCATCCAAACCTAAACAACCCGGCATCACTGGATCACCTTCAAAATGACATGCAAAAAACCACAAATCAGGATTAATATCGAGCTCAGCAACAATCTTTCCCTTACCGTATTCACCACCATCTTCAGTAATGCTAATAATACGATCCATCATCAACATAGGTGGTAAGGGTAATTGCGCATTACCTTTACCAAACAAATTGCCCCGACCACATTCCAGGATTTCTTCACGAGTAAAGCTGTTTTGCTTATCTGACATATATTTTTCTCAAAATTTTGTAATTCTTGGCCGTTACATCCGAATAACAAGATGCTAACGAAAGAGGACATTTTCAATGACCTGCTCTTTCCGACCCCAGTAAAACGGGTATTTTACCTTTTAAGCGACATAAAAACAAAGTTGAAATTAAGGGATTAAGGTTTATCTCGGTGAAAACCGCGCTTTGAGGCCTGAATAAAGGAAACAAGGTGCTGAGCAGAGTCATGGCCTGACCGAGAAAGCTCATTTAAGCGCTGCTCAAGTTTTGACTCATGATTAAACACCAGTTGATAAGCCTTTTTTAAGGCTTTGATATCATCTATTTTAAAACCCGCCCGGCGAAGCCCGACTTTGTTTAGCCCACTAATATACGCGGGGTTGCCATCTGCCATCATAAAAGGCAGTACATCCTGAGTAATTTTTGCATTACCACCCAACATAGCCAAACTGCCAATATGAACAAACTGATGCACCATAACGCCGCCAGATATGAATGCCTTATCTTCAACGGTGACAAAACCACCTAAACCGGTACTTGGGGCGATAATAACGTTATTTTCTAACTTGCAATCATGACCGAGATGAACCTGGGTCATTAAATAATTTTCATTGCCTAATTTTGTAGCTTTATTTTTTTGGCTAGCACGATGAATTGTGACAAATTCACGAAATGTATTCCTGTTACCTATTTTTACATAAGAAGGAGTTGCAGTATCAAAACCTAAGTCTTGCGGTAAACCACCGATAACTGCATGTTCATGGATTTTATTCTCATTACCGAGCTTTGTACCCGATTTTAACACCACCCCACTCAATAAAATATTGTTGTCGCCAATAGTCACATTAGCCTCAATAATCACAAAGGGGCCAATATCATTACCTGTACCAATATGTGCTTTATCAGAAACTAATGCTGTTGGGTGAATGGTATTACTCACTAACCTGTCCTTATATCTTATTTATTTTTAAACTTCGTTGACTTGTTAGATTCTCGACGAAGTTGATAGCCTTTCGGTCTTATTGCAACGGTATTTACTATTTTGCTACAGCGTACACCATCTTTGCGATAAAAACCGTATTCAAAGGTAGGCGTACTTCTACCTTTTTTTGCTAGATCATCTTTAATTTGTTGTTCGATTTCAGCACTAAACTCAAACCTTAGCTCAAGATCTGAATTTCCTTCATGTTGAAAATCAATATGCTGTGAACGTGTCCAAACTTCATGGCCTGGAAAAATTCTCGCGCAGACAATTGCTGGAATAGGATCGGCCAATGCAGCTTGATAACCACCAAACATGCTATTGCCCATGTTTTTTGAAAAAAGAGTTAGAGGCAGCTTCAGACGCATAAGCCGACCATTATCTGTCATTTCCAACACTTTAATCCGCATAAAAAAGAACGGTGGATACCATTCAAGAAATTTCTTCTCGGGAATAAAAGGAAGTCGTTTTAATAGTTTGAAGAGATTAAAAGCCATTTATGACAGCCCACGAAATCAAGAATACAATAAATTATTTAGAGACAGCCCGAGATAATTTTAATTATCGTAGGGCAAGCCCTTATATTATATACCTTTCAAAAAATAGAACCGAAAAGTTCAAAAAAGCATTAAATGAGAAGTCTAAGTCTACAGAATCAATATTATAAATATGCTAGATAATAGAGACATTGACAGTACTTTCAATCAATAAATTCATACTCGGATCTGCTGTATTGGTATAGGTGACATAAGTATTTCCATCTGCATTCAACGCTGAGGCCGATGCAGACCACACACCAGTATTAATAATACTCACATTATCAGCAGTATCGCCTAATATTTTAAGATCATTACTTGAATCTGTCATATCCAGCACATCTTGCCATGAAAGGTTCGTCAGTGAATGTGCGGCTGGAATACCGGTATCGGTATTATCGGCATTATTGGTTAAATCAATAATCTCAAAATTCAAAATATCAGGATTTGTATCCAAGGAGAAGTCGATAGAATCTCCACTATTAAAGACCAGGGTATCATCCGCACCATCAGCCAGATCCACTCCCGCATCAATCGCTGTTTTGCTTGAATCGTAAACAATGCTCTCATCACCATCCATGCTGATTAGAACTTTACCAGAGTCACTGTCCCCATCTGAGTCGGTAATGCTATAACCCAGAGTCATATCAAAGTCGGAGTTATATTCAATACCACTGATAGAGTTGATTCCAAGTTTAAATGAACTCTCGTTTCCGGCAAGGAATTCCACGCCAACAAACATCTCACCACTTGGCGCGGTGAGGGTATATAACTGGTTTGTAATGGAGGAATCACCGAGCAAGACGATTGTTTCTCTCACCTCATTGCCTGCAGCATCCAGTGTAATCACTGTAATGAATAACTCATCACCCGATTTTTCACTGCCGAAGTTAAATAAGGATAATTCCATCTCAACAACTTCATTGGCATGGGTTACCCCATCAGTGTCGTCTACGCCATTGATGAATACTCCCGCAGTCGCAAAGTCCATAATCAACTGATCACCCGGGTTCATATTATTACTATCAACCCCAATGTAGATGTTATTAGTGTTGACTGTATGCTCGGCATTTGCATCCGCTATTTCTGCAGCAGTATCATCAATAAGGTTATGCGCGACGATAATGGCATCGATATCTGAAAGGTAAATTGACCCACTCGTATTTGTTCCATTAAAGCCCAGAACGATAGAGTCACTATTACCACCACCAGGCAATTCGATGCCGCCATCAAACGTCTCTTTAACCCCAAGAAGCTCGCCATTTTGCACATATTGAACGGTAGACACGCCATCAATTAATACAATGGTTACAGTAAATATTGCAGTAGCACCATTATCAATTGTGCCTGTTATCGTACCATCGGCATTAAATACAATATCAACAATTTGTCCATCTGCATAAATTACTGGCAAAGTAGATGCTGTCTCATCCCATGCAAAGGTGTTAATAGTCCCAGGATCAGTTGAGAAGTGAGTCTTTAGCGTAGCAAGTAACTCTCCGCTAAAGTTTGCCTCATTGGCCATAATCAAAGCGTTGTCACCAATGCTCGGAGTATCGTTAGTGTCGAGTACTGTCACACTCGCTGTATTTGTAGCAGTAGAACCGCCTACATTTTCTTCTGAAGTTGTTCCTGCTGTTAGTGTAAATCCAGGAGTACCGGCATCAGACTGAGATACTGTCATCTTAAGACCTAATATCTCGGCTTCAGTAAATGTCCAGACTCCCCCACTTAGATGATTAGCACTATCTAAAACATCACCCGCTGTATTAGTGAAGGTCGCACTAGCGGGTGCTCCAGTAAGGGTATAAGCATCTTGCAGAAATTCATACTCATCGGTTACATCCAACAAGTCACCATCATCATTAACATCATATGTAACTGTATCAGTTACCGACGCGGTTATATTTACATCGTAGGTGAACGTTGTAGAATTAGAGAGTATCGTACTTACATCATCTATGGCTACGCCTGTAGAATCTGCATAAAAGATTAGTGTATTAAGTCCTGGATCTGTTAAACCACTATCAACCAGCAAGGCATCTGCAGTATTTAATTGTACGGATGCTGGTACAGTAACTGTGTATGTCCCTGCCGAATATGCATTATCTGCAAGGCGCGAGTCATTAGTTGCAAGGCTACTTTCTAATACCGCCGTACCATCTTTTAAAATTAAATAGACATTATTATCATCTTCTGCTGTCGCATTCCAATATATATTTACGGTACCCGTTCCCGTCACCGTAAAAGTTAAATCTATATCCGATGCTGTCGTTATATTGTATCCCTGTAGTAGCATCTCATTAGCGATTACCGCTCTATCTCCTCCACTACCATCAGCTTCAGTAACTACATTACTATCACTGGCTGAGGCGAATTTACCTGAACTCCCGGGTGATGCTTTCGCATACCAGTTTCCATTGGTAAGCTCATTATTAGTTGCATTACTACCTAGAAGAGTTGGGCTATTTAAATCTCCATTTACAGTGGTATCAGGTGCACTACTAGATGTCTGATTATTCACACTCATCGTAATATCTGGCGTATCAGCCACCGCTGTGACTGTTACATTAGCCAGCCCTTCAGTGCGCTCACCCGTGGCTGTATTTATCTTGATAAAGCTGAAGGTATCTGGTCCAGAGAAATCTGTATTGGCGGTATAAATTAGGTTGTCACCACTTTGTTCCACCGTGCCGTTAGCTGCGTCACCCACCCTTTCGTAAATATAACCAGTGGGAGCTGTGGCAGTATCGGTAACTGGGGCAATATAATTAGTGTCCCCAAAAGTATCTTTCTCTTCAGTGGCTGTTAGAGCTAAAGGCTCCACAATAACAGTATCATCACTGGCACTCTGACCTGCAGGGGAGATATGCGTAGCGGTAGTTGTCGCAGTGAGGACGAGTGATTCGTCACCCTCGATTGCATCTCCAGAGAGGGTCGTCACTCTCACCATAATCGTGCCGGTGCCAGCAGGTACCGTCACGGTTCCGCCATTGCTAATGGTCTGAGTATAAGTAGAGCCATCATTAAATGAGATTTCAATGATGGCATTATAATCGGCAGCGACTGCCTCACCACTTAGCGTTAGTACCACATCTGTGGAATTAGCTGTCGTGCTGGTAAAGCCAACTTCAAAGATTCCAGCATCCCCCTCTGAGATTGATGTAGGTGCAGAGACCCAGATCGAAGGATATTCTGTAATAATCGTCCCTGCAGAGGCAACAGTGTTAGCCATGTCTGCATTGTTATCAGCATTTGGATCGTTCGTGATAGTACCTTCAAGGATAAGACTCTCGCCATCATCTGGCACCGCCGGATCCTCGGAAATTGTTCTTATCTTGATAGCAACGCTCGTTTCACCGGCCAAGATGGTGATGCTATCTCCCACTACCGGCTCCCAAACACCGGGCGCACTCTCATAATAATAGATTGACTCGTAATCCCCATCAACAAGTGTTGCAACACCACTTATATCCAAAGAAATAACGGTATCAATAGATCGTGGTTCAGCCAATTCAACGATGAAGACAGCTGACCGCCCTTCTTCTACCGTCTCCGGCGCAGAAATAGAAAGAGCATTGCTCGCCACAGTGATGGTGGTGGTCGCTGTATTAGAATTGCTAGTGCCATCATTCACTACAACCGTTACTGTTCTATCAACAGAACTCGCGCCGGTATCTGCATTGTAGAAATTAATCGCTTCAATTGCCGTCTCATAGTCAGCCAATGTCATCGTGCCGACAACATCACTGATTAATGTCACCGTGTTATTTGCAGCATTAACGGTTGCAGTAATACCACTTGGCATATCACCAGCAAAAAGAATATCGTTGAGCTGTTGGTTGGTTAACGTCACTGTAGCGCTTTCGATAAAATCACTATCGACATCTGTGACAGAAACATCCACATCACCAATACTCACGCCCGTTGCACCTAGTGCATATGCGGTTATAAAGTCAGAACCTGTCGTGGTTGAGTCGTTGGCATCTAGATCTAGCACTGGTGCATCATTGGTGCCGGTGATGGTGATGGTCAATGTCGTAGTGCTAGTATCTCCATCTGCATCAGTAATAGTGTAGTTAAAAGTCTCTGTTAGAGAGTCTAGATCTGCCAAGGCATTAACAGTTACATTATTGTTATCAAGCGTATAGATGTATGTGCCATTATCATTAAGGGCTAAAGTACCGTACAGACCGATTGTATTGCCATTAACTGCACCGAGCGTAGAACCGGTCGCCTCTTCAACAGCGGTAACGGGGGTCGCGGTAACATCTGCTCCAATAGTATCGTCTTGTGCATTATTCGAACTATCAAAGACATTGTCAGTGATGCTTACTGAATTCTCAGCAACAGAGTTGGTATCTGCTATTGCAGTTGGTACGTCATCGACAATCAATATATCCAAAGTATCACTTGCCGTTACACCGTTATCATCTTCTACTGCAATAGTAATACTATCAATCACATCAGTAGTATCATCACCATGGTCTTGTGCTGACCCAAGTGTATAAGTGTAAGTAAAGACACCTGTACCTGGATCATAAGCAGTTACATGGATACTACCTTCGCCTGTATTAATAACTGAAGCAGTAAATGTACCAGCATTATTCACAACCTCTGTACCACCAATAATGATAGATTTCACGCCATCAGGCACAAACACGGTAAATGTTTTATCAGTAAGAATTTCACTATCCGTACCATCCGCTAAGCCAGCTTCAAGAACTTTTTCATCATCAACGGTAACAGCACCAAGAGCATCATCAGTGTTATCAGGAATAGTTATAATTGGAGGACCCGACGTATTGTCATCAATCGTACCCGCAGCACTGTCATTGGCAATGTCCACCGTCATATTCGTAGCAGCAGTGATGTCCATAGTGAAATTCTCTACACCTTCTAAAGAGCCATCAATATTGGTCATTACCCTAAGATCAACTGTCGCTGTAGCACCACTAGTACCTACAGGAACACCACTAATGGCATCCCGCCAAGAAGAAGTGTCCGTATCGTAATACTCTATTGTGTATGTTGAGCCATCGCCGAAATCAGCATCTACCGTTACATTAGTACCTTGATGCACAATAGAAACGGTTGCTGTACCGGCTATTTCTGTTTCACCCGTTCGAGTTAGAGTGAAATATGCATAATTGCCCTCTGTGACATCGGTGCTACCTAATGAGGTTGGGGCAATCGAGAGCAGCGGTCTATCACCCAGCTCATCACCTGGAATTGGATCTGTTGGCACCGTTGAGTCTTCATCGTAGATCGTGGCATCAACTGAATTATCTGTGGCATGAATCGACGCGTCAGTCTCACCCACAGCGAGAGCAATGCTCATCGTCAAAGTTTCTGACTTTTCAAAAACCGTGTCATCCAGTGCGGTGATTATAAACTCGGGCGCATAACTCGAGTTCGCTGGAATGGTGATGTCCAAACCATTCAGCAGATCAGTAATTGTAGTCGTTGCGGCGTTACCAGTGGCATCCAGATAAGTAACTGTCGCGTTAAGATCAGCCGCCTCAACGGTGCCAAGGTCTAGCGTGACAGTAACGGTGGTATCAAAGTTACTCTCATTACTTTGAGAGACAATGAATGAAACGGTATCATTACTTGTGCCTTCTACTGCATCGGTGTTGCTCGAGGTGATCGAGACCACCGGTTTATCATCATCTGGATACGGCGTTGGAGCAGGATATGGACCCGGACCGGTGCCGTCATCAATAATAGTACCGATACCCGTGCCATCAGTAATGCTGCTGCCAGCACTGTTGTTGCTCAATGTGACGGTGAAGGTTTCAGCTCCTTCATAAATCGCATCTTGGGTAGTTTGTACGGTGAATGTTTGGCTGGTTACGCCTTTCGCAAACGTTAATGTGTTGTTGTTCGGGGTGAAATCGATCGCCTCGGCACTATTGCCCAGTTCGATGCTGGTTGCAAAATCAATGGTCTGATCGGCTTCGGCATCACCAGTTCGAGTCACGGTGAAGGTCATTAATCCACCTTCACTGATACTCACGTCATCGACGCTGAAACCGGTGAGATCATTATCCGGATACGGAGTTGGAGCTGGGTAAGGACCTGGGCCAGTGCCATCATCAATAATTGTACCGATACCCGTGCTATCAATAATGGTGCTGCCGACACTGTTATTACTCAATGTCACAGTGAAAGTTTCATCACCTTCGTAGATCGCATCTTGCGTGGTTTGTACGGTGAATGTTTGGCTAGTCACGCCTTTCGCAAACGTTAATGTATTGTTGTTCGGCGTGAAATCGATCGCCTCGGTGCTGTCACCTGTTTCAATACTGGTCGCAAAATCAATGGTCTGATCGGCTTCGGCATCACCGGTTCGAGTCACGGTGAAGGTCATTAATCCACCTTCACTGATACTCACATCATCGACGCTGAAACCAGTGAGATCGTCATCAGGATACGGCGTTGGAGCTGGGTAAGGACCTGGGCCAGTGCCATCATCAATAATTGTACCGATACCCGTGCTATCAATAATGGTGCTGCCGACACTGTTATTGCTCAATGTGACGGTGAAGGTTTCATCACCTTCATAAGTCGCATCTTGGGTAGTTTGTACGGTGAATGTTTGGCTAGTCACGCCTTGCGCAAACGTCAATGTGTTGTTGTTCGGTGTGAAATCTACCGCCTCGGCACTATTGCCCAGTTCGATACTGGTTGCAAAATCAATGGTCTGATCGGCTTCGGCATCACCGGTTCGAGTCACGGTGAAGGTCATTAATCCACCTTCACTGATACTCACGTCATCGACGCTGAAACCGGTGAGATCGTCATCAGGATACGGCGTTGGAGCTGGGTAAGGACCCGGGCCAGTGCCATCATCAATAATTGTACCGATACCCGTGCTATCAATAATGGTGCTGCCGACACTGTTATTACTCAATGTCACAGTGAAAGTTTCATCACCTTCGTAGATCGCATCTTGCGTGGTTTGCACGGTGAATGTTTGGCTGGTTACGCCTTTCGCAAACGTTAATGTATTGTTGTTCGGCGTGAAATCGATCGCCTCGGCGCTATTGCCCAGTTCGATACTGGTCGCAAAATCAATCGTCTGATCAGCTGCGGCATCGCCCGTGCGAGTGACGGTAAAAGTCATTAATCCGCCTTCACTGATGCTGACGTCATTCACGCTGAAACCATTGGTGTCATCGGTAACTGGAGTTGGCGGCACAAAAATCGGTGGCACAAAAATATCTGGTGATGTAACAATATCGAATTCTGTAGCACGCGTATCAACAGTTTTACTATCATCACTATCTGGTATGGACGTATCTATACCAAACTCACTATTGCGGGTATTGACACCGCCTTCTTCACCACTGCGCTCATATATGGGTGTGCTTTTTGAATCAACCCCTCCTTCATCGCCCACACGCCCATATATAGATTTCCTTGCTCGAGCTGTTGAACTTATATTTTCAAATTCAGGAATCAAATTTCGACTGTTATTTGAAGGCAATGATGGATAAGAATTTTCTGTTGTAGATATATTTTGAGATGTTTCATTATTTGTTGCATCAGCATTTTGTACAGGTGTTTTCTGTGCTTGTTCTGCAGTAAGATTATTTGTATTACCTACAGTCTCATCAAGAAGTACTTCTGCATTACTGCCTATTTTAAGTTCATGTCCGTCAAGAAATTTTACCGAAACTTCAGCACCAGCACCTGTAACAAGTACATCACCCTCATGCAACTTATCGCCAGCTGAAACTTTATTGAGCTCACCCTTTTCAGAACGTACATTAACCGTTCCTTCAATTTGAGCTATATGTCCAATAATTTTTGCTGCCACGATATATTCCTCTTCATTTATATTTCAATTAAATCATCGTGATTTAATTGTCGATACTGTATTAATGTTTAATAGTATTTATGCGATATATTTAAAACGCATCTTTCATGTATTATTTTTCTCTTAACGCACTGTCCATCGCACGATTAATGGGCTTTAACAGATAACTTAGGATCGTTTTTTTACCTGTAATAACATCAATTTCAGATGTCATTCCAACTTTTATGTAATGCTTACTGGATTTATGCCCCAAGTAATCTTGTTGTGGTTCTACTCGTGCAATATAAAAACTATTACCGTCTTCATCAGTAATCGTATCCGCACTTATAAATCTTAACTTACCTTTTAGACTGCCATAAATCGCAAAGTCATAAGCTGTAAATTTAATGCGAGCTGTTTGACCTACTTTGACGTTGCCTATATTTGCGGGTTTGATCTTAGCTTCAATTAATAAGGTATCTTCACGAGGTACAACTTCTACAATATCAGAACCTGATTTAACAACACCACCGATTGTTTTTATAAGAATACGTTTTACAATACCATTCACTGGAGAACGTAACGTCGTTCGTTTAACACGATCTGCAAGTGTTATTTGAGTCTCATTAATACGAGATACTTCTGCGGTGACTTCATTTAATTCTTTTCTAGCCCGATTTTGGAACTCTAACTGAATATGCTCTAATTTATTTTTGGCTTCATCGATAATAGATTGAATACGTGGAATCGAAATTTTAAGCGCATCCAGCTCACCTTCTGCTTCTGCTTCTTTACCTTGAAGTTGAAGATAATCAACTTCACTTAATATTTGGTTATCGACTAATGGCTTCTTGATTTTTAATTCTTTTCTTAGCAGTGCAAGGCTACGAGATAATTGTTTCTCTCGTACTTTTGTCTCTAGTAATTTATTTTTAGCCTGTTTTAATTGCTCAACGTAGATACTCAAATTTTGTTCAAGTTCTGCTTTACTACTTTTAAACAGCATTTCTTCAGAAATCAATAATGCAGGCATTTTTTGTTGCACGTCAGTATCAGTAGAAAAGTCTGTTGCATTCGCCTCAGCTTTCAGCCGCACAATACGCGCTTTCAATTCTAAATATTTAATTCTATTTTCTTCATACGAGCTAAGAAAAGGAATGTCGCTTATTTTCATCAATGCTTGATTGACGCTAACTTCCTCACCTTCATGCACAAGAATTTCTGAAATCACACCACCTTCTAAACTCTGTATCTTTTGTACAGAGCTAGAGGGAATAACCTTGCCTTGTGCCCGTACCAGTGTGTCTAGTTCAGCCCATGCCATCCAGATAATCAAAAAGAATAACGTGAGAGTAATCGAGCCAATTACCCACAAGGAGTAACGTGGCGCATGTTGCACCACTGCGGCTGAAAGACTCTGCATATAAGCAAGGTCTTCTTCCTTATAATCAGCCGTTGTAGGAGACTCCATGGATTCATCTTGCGCTTGACGAAAATGCGAGATCACTTCTTTAACCTGAGCAATCAAAGATTTTTTTTCTAACTCACTCACCTTTTAATGCCTCAAGTACTTTTTTCTTGGGGCCATCCATAATTATGCGGCCTTCATCCATAACAATGAGACGCTCAACCAGATCTAACATACTTGATTTATGTGTGACCAAAATAAGTGTTTTATCGCGGACATATTTTTGTAGTCTATTTTTAACCATGGCTTCAGTTGAGCTATCAAGAGAGTTTGTTGGTTCATCAAGAATAACGAGAGGGGAATCCAACAATAATGCTCGAGCTATCGAAACAGACTGACGTTGACCACCAGAAAGCCTCGCACCTTGCTCACCGACAGGAGTATCAATACCTAAAGGATGTCGCTTAAGAAAAAGATCAACACCACCTACTTTTGCAGCAGCCACCATAGATTCATCATCAATATGTGGATCTTTAAAAACAATATTGTCACGAATCGTTCCGCGAAATAATGTTGCTTCTTGAGAAAGGTAAGAAATGTGACGACGTAGATCCGCCGGATCAATTTGCTGCTGATCAATATCATCCATACTAATAGAACCAGAACCTGGCTGGTAAAGTCCTATCAACAAATTCGCTAAAGTCGATTTACCTGAACCAACTTTACCAATAATACCAACATGTTCGCCGGCAGTAATATTGAAAGAAATATCGTGTAACGAATTCCATTCATTATCAGGGTAAGAAAAATTTACATTTGAAAAACTTAATCCACCATCAAAAGCTTTTTTACGCACATATTGCTTACCTTGAGGACGCTCAATAGGTTTTTGCATTAATTCATCGAGATGTGTATATGCTGTTTTTGTCTGTTCGTAACTGGAGATTAATCCTGCCACCTGCCCCATCGGTGCAATAGCTCGCGAAGAAAGAATAACCGCAGCAATTAAACCACCAAGACTAAGTTCGAGATCTTGAACTTGATATATACCGACTACTAAAATACCCACCGTACTTAATTGCATCAATAAATGAGTTACGGTACTAATTGAACTGGAGAGCATTCGAGACTTTAATGATTTTACTGCTATTTCACCTGTCACCTCTTCCCATTCCCATTGCGCATGATGAGACACGCCCATACTCTTAATGGTCTGAATTGAATGTAAACTTTCCACAAGTAAAGCGTGTTTATTAGATGAAGCTTCATAGGTGCTTTCAATGCTAGAACGCAACGGTTCAATCATAAAATAACTATAAGCGAGCAGTAGTAATATAATAACTAAAGGCACCACCACCACAACACCCGCGATATATCCAATCACTATAAGAAACAAAAAGGTAAATGGCAGATCAACCAATGTAACAATTGTTGCTGAGGTGAAAAAATTACGAATAGATTCAAACTCTCTCAGCGTGTTGGCAAAGGCACCAACACTTTTTGGCCAGGCAGACATACGTAAGCCCATCACCTGCTCAAACAAAATGGATGACATAATGACATCCGATTTTTTACCTGCAATTTCGAGTAAGTAACTTCGAATAAAACGCAGCACTACATCCATAATAAAAATTATTATTACACCAATTGCTAACACCCATAATGTTTCAATAGCATCATTAGGCACAACCCGATCGTAAACATTCATAGTGAATATAGGCGTCGCTAATACAAATAAATTGATCACCACCGAGGCAACCAAGACACTCATATATATTTTTCTGGCTCTAGCAATCGTGCCCCAGAACCAATGATGGCTGGCCTTTACCATCAATTGGCGTTGTCGACTTTGAAAGGTATATTGTTTTTTTAATAAAAAAGCGAAACCAATATATTCAGATTGTAACTTTTCTAAACTGACCCATTGTTCGCCATCAGTAATGTCTGGCAAAATAATTTTAGCTTGCTCACCTGACTCATCAATTTCTTCAAGAATACATGCCCCCTGGTCTTTTAAAACTAAGATGCATGGTAATAGTAAATTAGAAAATTGATTTAGATTTCGTTCGACTAAACGGGAAGAGTAACCTGCACGTTTAGCCGCACGAGAGAAGAGGCCTTTTGAATGATGAGTAGAAAATAACTCGGGACCGCTTTCACCTGGTTTAACCGGCAAACCAGCAATCAAAGCGTCTATTGTTAGCGGCAGTGAATAAATCTCTGCAAAACGTACCAGCGATAAAAGTAGCGGATCTAAAGAAAGCGCCTTCTCGACTTCACTGTTTATTTTATATTCCACGCAGCTCATTAATCCTGACAATTAACCTATCGTTTCTATGTAATATCACACCAGAGATAAAGCATGCTTAATTTAACGATGGCTTATCTGTCGTATTAATTTTTTGTGCGGGTTTTATTTCCTGCACAAGAAATTCTACTCGACGATTTTTTGCTCGTCCTTCAGATGTTTTATTATCTGCAATTGGGTGTTCTTCACCGCGACCAATTGCATTAATTAAGGAAGCATCAAAGCCTGATTCAATTAGAATACTTTTAACCTTGTTCGCTCGACGCTGAGATAATTTAGCATTGTATTTTGAGCTACCTTTACTATCTGTGTGTGCGTAAACTTCAACCGTTGCATTAACTACTAACTTTTTCAAACTCGATATCACAGCATTAAGACGTTTCATTGCAGCTTCAGTCAACTCATTAGAATTGAAAATAAAGTTTAATTGTTCAAGATGTACTTCACCCATACGTATTTCAGGTTCATCAAGCTCAACTTTGACATATTCAAATTTTTCCTTCGAAGAACCAATGCAACCATACTCATTCACTGTAGATTCAGGCAAAGTATTATCGCAATGATCAAACGTATCAATTTCTTTATCAACATCCCCATCAGGATTAAACGGTAGGGTATCAATGACCTTAACGTTTAAGGCGATTAAACGTAGGTCATCTCCCGACATGTCCACACTTAAAGCTAAAGAACTAAAGAGTTCACCTGTACCTTCATATATACGAAATACAGCAGAAATTGCATCATAATGTGCTTTTGTACGGCTTACCATTGCTGAATTCAACTCACCTTCTGCGTCGAGTATATCTAACAACCCACGTTTGCCTACGCGAAATTCTTTGCGATAATATTTTGATGTTTTAGTTGCGCTACCTACAAATTCATCTAAGTACTTCAACTGACCATTCAAAGCATTTCCAGCCATCCATGCTAATCGTAGAGTCTCAATAATTTGACGACGAACTTTAGCTGCATAATCACGATTTTCATAAACTGCACTTAAGCGTTTACGTTGAGCAGCACTATCTGCATTACCGTTGTATAAATTATAAGTTAGATTAACCATCACACTATTCTCATCTGTGGCACCATCCAACGCACCCATGTTGTTACCAGACATTGTTTTCAACTGTAGATCAACTTTAGGGTAGAAACTACTTTTACTGCGCTTATGCTCAAACTCTGCTGCAACAATATTATAATTTGCTGACTTCATAGCAGGATGCTGAATAATAGCTTTATCTAATAATAAGTTTAATGCTTCTTGTGGCATTACAGGTACCACTGGATTTTCCAATTCCTCCTCTAAAACATAACGACCAAGTATAAAATGCAACATAGTTAATGAATCTTGAAGATTATTCTTTTGAGCAAGCAAACCAGCCTGTGCCTGAGCTAACCGCCCCATCGTTTGTTCTTTTTCAGAGCGTCGCCCAACACCAGAAGCATTACGTAAATGGATTTTTTGTAAAATATTTTTATGTGATTCAACATTACGCTCCGCTAATTTTACTAACTGGCGCTGTTTAAGTGCATCAACGTAGTAACCTATTGCGGTGATAGCAATATTGTCTGCTTCATCATAGACGCGATGCAATTCTGAGCGAACACGTGCCTTAGCCTGACTTTCAGCATGAGAGGTATCAAAACCATTAAATAAATTTTGTGTCAGAGTTAACGCAATGTTTTCGCTGTCATAATTCTTATCCTGAAAACTAGTCAAAGGAGAATTTGTCTCATAAGAACCAGCAGATGCTGTTAAATCAACAGTAGGACGCCAGCCACTTGTTGCGATGTTCTCATCTTCAACTATTTGACGATAGCTATGAATTCTTTGAAGAACCTGCGGATTACTTTGAATAACATCTGCTACAAAGTCTTGTAGACTTACTGCATGAGAAGAGCTGACTAACATGCATATGCACACTGAGATAAAAGTTTGTTTTTTATACGACATAATGACCCTTGATATTCATTTATGACAACTATACCTAAAGCAGAAAATAAAAACAGGTTCTGCCTACTTCGTCACGTTTGGCAACATTTTAACAACTATACATTTCTTGTGGTCTCAAACTGGTCTGATTTATTCAGTTTTTGTCTATTTTTGGCTATCACCACGGTTTAATTTTACTAATTAGCCCAGCATGAATCGCAAACCATTGATAAATATAGTAATATTCATAGTTAACTCAACCCTGTAATCTCGGTTTACGTAAATCTTAAAGTAAGTAAAAATGCATACTAGTCTCATATTAAAAAATCTAAACTTACTATTTGTTGATGATAATAAACGCATTAGCGCAGAAATTTATTCCCTATTTTCAACAATATTTAAAACAATATCGCTGGCACAAGATGCTAACTCAGCAATGAAATTTTATGCAGAAAATAACATCAATATGATTATTACCGATATAGAAATGCCTGGAATGGATGGATTGAGTTTTGTCGAAAAAATTAGAAAAATGAACACTTCCATACCAATTATCATATTAAGCGCACATAGCGATAACCAATATTTATTCCGCGCTGCTAATTTACAAATTGATGGTTACATTATAAAACCATTAAACTTTAAAAAGCTTGAAAGCACACTTGCGCGATCTGCAGAACGTTTAGAATATTTAGTTAACGCTATAAATATTACTAGTAAAGTCATATATCATCCATTAAATAAAACACTGGAAGTTGATGCGAATGAAGTTAGTCTCGGCAACAAGGAATGCCTTCTACTTGAAATATTACTTAATAAAAATCATCGGGTTGTAAGTAAAAAGGAAATTCATGAATCAGTGTGGCCAAATGATCTTATGAGTGAATCAGCATTAAAAAACCTATTGGGTGAACTTAGAAAAAAATTAAAATACGATATTATTAAAAATCAGCCTGCGAGAGGCTGGGTTTTAAATACGGAAAGCTAATGCAAACATACAAAATCAGTTTGCTGAATATAGTTTTTACAATTATGTATTTTATTGCATTACCTGCTATCGCAGGTGAGTCGGTACGGCTACAACTTAAATGGACGCATCAGTTTCAATTCGCAGGTTATTACGCTGCACAAAAACAAGGCTACTACAGAGATGCAGGCCTGGATGTAGAAATAATCGAAGGCAGCCAAGGAAAAGATTCTTCACAGATTGTGACCCAAGGGAAAGCTGAATACGGTGTCGGCAACACCAGTTTATTATTAAACAGAAATAGTGGAGATCCTCTGGTTGTACTTGCTGTTATTTTCCAACACTCTCCCGATATTTTATTAACAATAAAAAATAATTCTGCGCAAAACATTCATGATCTTGAAAATAAAAGGCTGCACATAGAACCGCTAGCAGATGAACTTACTGCTTACCTTAATCATGAAGGAATACCACTGAGTAAATTTAACTTAGTAAAATATAAAAACAAAGTCCAGAAACTCATTGCAGGAAAAGTCGATGTGATTTCTGCCTACTCCACTATCGAACCCTATTTTCTTGAGAAAAAAAATATAGCTTATAATTTGTTTTCTCCTCGATCAGTAGGTATAGATTTTTATGGAGATAATTTATTTACAACTGAAGAGGAAATAAAACAACATCCAGAAAGAGCCAGGAAGTTTCGTTATGCCAGCTTGCAGGGCTGGAGTTATGCATTAAAACATCAACAAGAAATGATCGATTACATTCTAAATAAATATCCTGACAGAAAAGAACCTGGCGCCCTTGCATACGAAGCAAAAAAGATGCAAAAACTGATTCATTCTGGAATGGTTGAAATCGGCTATATGCTAACAGGAAGATGGCGGCATATTGCTAACACTTATACTGATTTGGGGATGTTACCCAAAAATATATCCTTAGATGGTTTTTTATATAACACAAAACAAACTCAAGATTACTTTTGGTTTTATATTGTTTTTTCTATAACATTATTTGTATTGTTAATCATACTTTTAGTGAATGCCCGATTTTCAATACTCAATAAAAAATTATTACAACTCCTGTATTTACGCTCTAGATTTTCAAATATAGGGGAATCTATTAATAATATATCCCATCAATGGAAACAACCTTTAAATGAGCTCGGAATTCAATTGATGTTGATAGAAAAAACATTAGAAAATGATTTTATTACCGAAGATGATAAGAGTAAAACAAAAAAAACTATTGATAAAAGCCATAACATTTTAGAATTCATGGCAAACACTGTAGATGTATTTGGCCAGTTACTAAATAGAAACAATAAAAAATCAAACTTTCACCCAAAAACAATTATCCAATCACTGTTACAATTAATAGAAGATAATTTTAGAATTCATCAAATCACCATCACTTCAGAACTCGATGAAAATGTAATGATTAATGGGAGCTCTACAGAACTTAGCCATATCTTACTAAGCATTTTAAATAATTCTCGAGATATTTTTAAAGAACGAAAAACAACATCACCAAATATACACATGCATTTATATAAATCTTCAGGCAGTGTTTGTATTGATATAACGGATAATGCCGGAGGCATAACAGCTAAACCAATTAAAGAAATTTTTAAACTTGGGTTTAGTGCTAAACAAAATAATGATTCGGGGATAGGGCTTTATATAGCTAAACAATTAACCGAAAACAAATTCAATGGGAAAATACATGCAGAAAACCTTAGTTCAGGCGCAGTATTTAAAATATCAATCCCCTCTGTATCTCAAAACCAATGATATCACCCTCTGAATATTTTATTAAAAAATAAAACCACGTCCTTAGGGCGTGGAGCGGGTTCACGGCTCTTGCCTGCAAATAAGAAATCATGTTATCAGTACAAGTTTAATTTGTAGGATGGATCAAGTCACAACGTGACGGGGCCATCATTTTTAGCCTTTTTGTTAGTTCCGTCACTAGCGACCTGAGCGCAGCGAAGAAGTACCTGATGGACTGCACAAAACGTGCAGCGGTTCTACAGTGCTCCTTGAACTCACCTACAGAGGATGAGCGGTTTTATACACCCTTATAGGGTGAGATCAAAACCACCTTCTTAGAACGTGGATTTTTACTTTTCAAACTTTTTAATGAGTATCCCTTCATCCCCACAACATTCAGCCGCACATTTTTTAATCTCATGTATTTCTTCTTCTGTACCCGTTAAATATTTACTTACCGGCATATTAGATTCAGCACAATCACAGCCCTTATCATCATAAACATAAATATTTTTTAAACCAACTTCTTTCGCGATATCATGTGCTTGCCAAAGTGATTCAGAGGGTGTCATTGGAATATGACTTAATTTATAAGCAGGAAAAAATCGCGTAATGTGCCAGGGGCTATCCTCCCCCAAATTATTTTTTATCCACGTTGCTATTTTTCGATAACCTTCAGGATCATCATTTTTTCCTGGAATAATATTTGTTCGGGTTTCAACATGCATACCCAGGTCAAACGCTTTCTTCACAGATGCTAATACATTATCAACTGTTGCCAACTTACAAATATCATAATAAAAAGCATCGTCCATGCTTTTAATATCAGAACACAAGACATCTACATGTGGCGCCATTAACTCTAGAGCATCATCGGTAACAAAACTATTGGAAACATAGAGCGTATACAAACCTTGTTCTTTGGCTAAAATAGAAACATCAATAACATATTCTAACCAAACAGCCGGCTCTGAATAGGTAAAGGCAATACCTTGCACTCCAAGTCGTTTAGCAGCATCAACCAGCTCTTGTGGTGTTACATAAGCTGAAGTTGATTCACCTTTTGCTAAATCATCAAGCGCACTTACACCCCATGAAATTTCTAAATTATGGCAACCATCACAACGGAAGCTGCAACCATAGCTGCCCACTGACATCACCCGGGTACCCGGTCGAAAATGTTTTACTGGCTTATCTTCAATCGCACCAACATCAATGGCTGAAATAATACCGTATGATAAATTATACAAAATTCCATTACGGTTTACATGCGCCTGACAAAAACCACGTTGACCATGTTTTAATTTGCAACGCCATAAACATAAGTGACAACGTGTCGTGCCGTCATCTAACTTTTCTTGTAAGCGCGTTTCCTGAAGTTGATAGCTTGCCGGGGCAACTTTAATTTCTTTCATTTTATTAACCATTCTTAATAAGTGCTTGTCATTGCGAGGAGAGCAAAGCGAACCGTGGCAATCTCATGATTTAGCTATATTACTATGAGATTGCTTCGTCACTATGTTCCTCGCAATGACGCGTTTGTTATTTTCCATATAGGAGCGATAACAATATTTAAACAATCATGTGCATCACGTAATGCTTGTTCTGCTTCGGCTACTGTGGGGGCTTCAGAAAAAATAAAACCGAGATAACTATTACCTTCAGGCAAAGGTGTTAATTCATACCCTTCTCGCACATCAATAGTTACATCATTAATATAAGGTATGCGTTGTGCTGTTAATAAGCCTTCTACTCTTTTTAATATACCGGCTTCAGGGATGGGAATCATTAACACACCCGCCGCAGTGTCGAGTTTTTTGATTTCAACCCGTTTTCCCATTGCATGTAATAAAACGAGTTCTTCTAATGAATATCCGGTACCTAAACTTAATAAACGACCACATAGCCCACCAATGGTGCGTGCTGCAACTTCTAAAATCCAAACACCATTTTCATTAATGCGACATTCCGCATGGATAGGCCCTTCTTTCAAACCATATGCCTGACAGGATTTTAAAACGGTTTGTTTGATTTCTTGCTGAATTTCTTCTGAATATGACGTTGGCGTGATGTAATAGGTTTCTTCAAAATAAGGGCCATCTAAAGGATCTGGCTTATCAAAAATAGCCAACACATCTAACCTACCCTCATGTAACATGCCTTCAATGGCCACTTCTTTACCAGGAATAAATTCTTCTAATAATAAAATATTTTTCACTTCATCGTGCAAATAAATTTCTGCCGATAATATTTGAGTAACTCGCTCAACGGCTTGCTCTAACTCTTCACTATTGTTAACTCTAATCACACCGCGACTTGCAGACAGAGCAACAGGTTTTATAACTGCGGGAAAACTTACTTTAATATTCTGTTCTAAAACTGGTTTTGTCGTGCTTAATAAATCGAACTCGGGGATTTTAACATCTGATTTTTTTAAACTTAATCGAGCCAGATCTTTACGTTGTGCAATTTTAACTGCATGTGGTTCATTATGTGGCAGTGATAATTTTTCTGCTACAAAAGCAGCAAGCTCTGTTGTTGTGTCATCTGTTCCTATGATGCCGCAAAAAGCCTGTTTCCTCGCTTCCGTTAAAATTGTTTCAATAGCTTGTGTTTCATTTTTAAAATCAATATGCAACCCTTGAATATATTCTGAAACAATGGAATGTTCACCTTGTGATGCAATTAAGACATCAACATTGAGTTTGTTTGCAGCTTTTATAAAAGAGGCGGTTCGATAACTACCGTGAGGCGCAATAACTAAAACCCGATCCCGCAGCTTTGAAGGAGCCGCGGAGGATCGGGAAAACATACTAATAACTTTTGTTCGCGGGTATGTACTTATGCACCACCACTACAACCCCCACAGCCACCTGAACCTCCGACGCTTTGGAATACGTTGTTAAAAACGAAAGAAGCATTTAAACCTTGTTCAACATAATCAATGTCACAGCCTTGTAAATAACCGAGTGCCACAGCATCAACTAACATTTTGAAACCTTCACCTTCATGAATTTTATCCGTTGGTAAAGCTGCTTCAGCATACGTCATTCCGTAGGTCATGCCACTGCAACCACCACCCGAAACGAAAATGCGAATACCTTCAACATTATCTTCAGCAGCGCTCACAATTTGTGCCATTTGAGTGGCAGCACTGTCGGATAAACGGACTTCATGCTCCATTAATGTGGTATTAAAACTCATACTCGTTCTCCTGCCCTGTAAGGCTTGAATCAATCTGACTAAAATCGGATAATAGCGTAATACCCGAGTCTTATTGTATACATTCTAACACAGGTTCTGACTCTCGCTATATTTAGTGTTAGATATAGAGGAATATCATTATGTCACGCATGGTTTTTTGTAAGGTTTTAAAGAAAGAAGCACCCGCTCTGGAAGCATTCACTTACCCAGGAGAAATTGGTGAGCGCATTTTTAATGAAATTTCGGATGAAGGCTGGAAACAATGGTTAGAACGCCTAACCTCAATTATTAACGAAAATGGCTTGAATACAGCAGATCCTGCCAGTATCGAAATCATTGAGCAACATATGATAGGTTTCCTTTTTGATGAAGGTGAACAAGGTAAATTACCTAGTGGTTTTACTCCCCAAGGTGGCAAATAGTAAGCTCTTACTCACATGAAAAACCTTGATACCTATGCTATATCTGAGCTGAAGTTAATTTATTCCATATTACATTCGCAAGTTCTTGAACATCCGGATCTGATGGATAGTGATTTATTGCAGGATTTACAAAGCTTTCTACAATCTCAGGCAACCAAAGATAATGTAGATGTTTCAGATCATGGTCAATGGGATAGCTGGCTAAAATGAAGTACTCTAAATGAAATTTTGCAGTGAATGTGGAAATACTGTCGTTCATCGAATTCCTGAGGGGGACAACCTGCCCCGCTTCATTTGCGAACACTGCGATATTATTCATTACCAAAACCCAAAGTTAATTGTAGGTTGCTTACCTGTTTGGAATGAGCAAGTTTTACTTTGTAAACGCGCCATTGAACCAAGTTATGGGCTTTGGACATTACCCGCCGGATTTATGGAAAATCAAGAGTCTCTCGAAGAAGCGGCCTTACGTGAATCGCGTGAAGAAGCCAATGCCAATTTAGATATTCAAAATATTTACTCGGTTATTAGTCTCCCACACATCAACCAAATCTATGTTTTATATCGCGCCAAACTTCTGGATTTAGATTTTTATGCTGGCTCTGAAAGTTTAGATGTACAGCTTTTTAATGAAGCAGATATTCCCTGGGAACAACTGGCTTTCAAAACTATTGAACGCACCTTAAAACAATATTTTGAAGATAGAACACAAAACACTTTCCCCACCCATACCAGTGTTATCTCAAGGCGTAATCGTTTAGGAGAGAAAAAAGATATCATTCGCTAGTTTTTCTGCCAACGAAGACGGCTTATAACCCAATCACCCTTCTCTTTTTTCCAACGCGAAGTTACATTGTAGATTTGGCCCCGCTCGGGTAACCAGTCATTTGAACCAAGCAATAATACTTTAAATATCACATCGGCATTTTTTTCATTAAACCTGACTTCTTTATCCAGAATACTAATGGAAATATTTTTATTACGCTTAAATTGATAATCAATATAAAATAAAAACTGTGGTTTATTTAAAGCTTTATCCGTTAAAAAATCTTGTGCTAAAACGTTAGCAATATTTTCTACCTGATGTTTTTCAACAGCATTAACAAGCACATTAATCTTTTGATTTAGTTTGCTAAGCGCACTTGTTTTATCACACGATAAGAAAGTTAGAGAACTTAATATAATTAAAAGGTATAGTAGTATTTTATATTTCATAATAATTATTTCATTCAAAATAATATACATATATAACATAGCATGCCGACACTATTACAATGCCCATTGATTTATTGCCATCTTATATGAATTACAAAAAAATAAAAATTCAGATTTTTATTTTATGCCTTTCTATTATTCTGCCCATTACATTAGTTAGCGCCACACAAAAAAGTAAAAATAAGATACTCGATTTTTCTCTTGATATTCAAAACACTTCAGAATATTTCCAATTTCCTTCATACACATATAAAACAAAATCCGAACAACTTGGTATAAGTTGGTACGAATCCTTTACTGAATACTTTCACGGTGGATTAGAGCTGGGTTATATAAACATGACACAGATAGATAATAATCTTACTTCTGCTAAATTCACTTCAGGTCAATATGCAGGGCTACTTTTACGCTTTATACCTATTAACGCCGAATTGTTTTCATTAACCCTCAATGCGAACTATCGCTACAACGATACGCAGGGAACAAGCTCCAATCAGGAAAGTCGATTTATATGGAATGAAACACTACTTACTACAGAATTGAAATTTCAGCCTACTTCCCTCATCGGACTTACTTTTGCGGCTGAATATCACTTAATCGATGGTTCTCAACAGGATTCTGGTACAATTAACCAAATCACCGCTTTTAACGCAGAAAAACAGTATGGAACTCATTTTGGGCTGAATTTCACGACTCACCGTACTGGAATAGTCGGATTTGAGTGGTTTACTGGATTTAGGAACGGATCAAGGCTATATTTCTCTAGGGAGTTTTGATTCTATTTTTATAATAAAAAGCATTCTTTTTCTACGGTTACTCATCGATCTTCCTCACAAAATGCTTACATTTATGCTGGATATCTCAGTCTTTGTGAATCAATTCACAATCTGGGTGCAAAATTTAGGCTAAAGTTTGACCGTCGCTAAGGATAGTGTCAGTTGACCGATAAATTGAGTATCTCGCTCATTTTAAATATTACTGCAATAAATACGATATATAGTGACACTATGAAAAATTTATCCAAACAAATCGATCGAAAAACACTGAAAACGCTAGAACCGTTGAATCGTCTCAACCCAATTTTATTGGATGAACTTGCTGCTAAATCAATCGTTGAAGACGTCCCGGCAGATCGCATTATTTGCCGCCATGGCGAAGCTGACCCACGCCAAATCTACCTCCTTTCTGGTCAAATTGAAGTTGTCACACCAGGAGAGAAGAAAACAAAACTCATTAAGAGCAAATCGGCGCTAAAAACACCTATCGCTGAAGGCTCACCCCGTGCTACGACTCTCAAAACAAAAACGGCATCTACTCTATTATATATAGACTCGGATTTGCTTGAATTGTTAATGAGTGACGAGCCAGAGTTAAACCCAACATACGAAGTCACTGAAATTACTGCTGATGACAATGATGACTGGATGCTCAGCTTCTTGCAATCTCCCGCATTTTTGAAGCTGCCAACAGAAAACATTCAACAACTTCTGACCCACATGGAAGAAATTCCTGTGAAAAAAGATCAAGTTGTCATCACTCAGGGGGATACAGACGACAACTATTACATAATTAAATCTGGCTCGTGTAATGTGCATCGCCAACCTTATAAAGGTTCAGCAAATGTTTTATTGGCAACCTTACCTAAAGGTAGTGGTTTTGGTGAGGAAGCACTTATTAGCGATGGCACTCGTAACGCCACTATCACAATGCGTGAAAATGGCTCATTAATGAGATTGAAGAAAAAAGACTTCTTAAGATTACTCATTACGCCTCTTATTCCCTATTTTGAACATAGCGAAACAACTAAGAAATTAGATGAAGGCTGTGTTGTTATTGATGTTCGCTCAGAAACAGAAAGTAAACAAAAGCCTATTGAAGGTTCCGTCAATATTCCTCTTAGCATGTTAAGAGTGAAATTTGATAGCTTAAACCCGGAACGTGAATATCTACTTGTTTGTAATGATGGTTCTCAAAGTGCCGCTGCTGCATTTTTAATGATTCAAAACGGCCTGAAATGTAGCGTACTTAAAGGCGGTGTAAATAATTCAAAAGGTAAGATCGTTGCTAAGTCTTCAACCAAGCCTGCGCATGCTGATACTGTCGCTTCTGCCAAAGCAAAAGAACAAGCAGCTATAGCCCAAAAACAAACTGAACAAATTGCTGCACAACAAGCTCAAATTAAGGCCGCTCGCGAAAAAGCTGAGCTAGATATTATTAAGCACAAAAAAGAGCTTGAAGAATCAAGAGCTCGCATTGCACAGAAAAATAAAAAAACGTCTTCTATACAAAAAGAAACAGCCCAGCTAGAAGCATCACAAAAATTAGCTAAAGCACAAGCTGAAACTAAAGCCGCTGAAATACGCAAAGAAAAATCCAATCGAGCAGCACATCGTGCAGAAGAATTAGTAAAACAATCTGCCGCTAAAGCTGAACAAACACGCATACAAGCTGAAAAAGAAGCGGCTCTTATCAAGCAACGTGCAATTGAAGAAGCTGAAGTTTTACGTGCAGAAAAAGCATCACGGGAATTAGCCAAAGCGCAGGCAGAAAGTGAAGCTATTAAACAACAACAAGAAACCAATGAAGCGATGCAGCGCGCAGAAGAAATAATGAAACAATCTGCAGCTGCCGCAGAATCAGCTCGAAAGCAGGCAGAGCAAGAAGCAACACAGATTAAACAGCGAGCAATTGAAGAAGCCGAATATTTACGCGCTGAAGTTGAAGCCGCGCGACAAAAAATGGAACGAGATGCTGCTCGCATCAAGGAAGAAGAAAAGATCATAAAAGACTCTGCTCTTAAAATGAGAAATGAAGCAGACGAAATTCGTCGTGAAGCGATGAGCGAAGCTCAGCAAGTTCGTTCAGAGATAGAGGCTGCACGCACTCAACTAGAAGAAAAGTTACAACGAACTCAGGAAGATGAAAAACGTAAGCATGATGCTATTCTTGCCGCAGCAAGAAAACAGGCCGACATGCTTGCAGCAGAAAAAACTCAACAAGCTACTGCTGAAGCTGAAGC
>JAGLTQ010000138.1 GCA_023135195.1 Gammaproteobacteria bacterium
CATCAAATGAAGGGCGCGGTTATGTGTTACGTCGTATTATTCGTCGTGCACTTCGACATGGTAATAACTTAGGCCAAAAGAATGCCTTCTTTTATAAATTAGTAAAACCATTAGTAAAAGAAATGGGCGATGCTTATCCGGAACTAAAAGCGGCACAAGCAACAGTTGAAAAAGCATTGCATCAGGAAGAAGATCGTTTTTCTGAAACATTAGAAAAAGGCATGATTATCCTGGAACAAGCAATTAAAGACATGAAAGGAAAGGAGATTCCCGGCGAAGTGGTCTTTAAACTTTATGATACCTATGGTTTTCCTGCAGATTTAACCAATGATATTGCGCGTGAACGTAACTTAACCTTAGACATGGCCGGCTTTGAAAAAGAAATGGAAGCGCAACGTGAACGTGCACGTGCTGCGAGTACCTTCGGTGGTCACTATGAAGGCTCATTGGATATTGAAGGTGAAACGGATTTCACTGGCTATGAACATTTAGAAGGTCAGTCAAAAATTACCGCGATTTATGTTGATGGTAAAGAAGTTGATAAAATAGAAAAAAATCAAACTGCAATGCTGGTATTAGAACAAACACCTTTTTATGCTGAGTCCGGTGGACAAATGGGTGATAGCGGATTACTCACATGCGGCAAAACTGAATTTGAAGTTATTGATACACAAAAACAGGGCGCTGCTGTCTTTGGTCATTACGGTGAGGTGTTACGAGGTTCATTAAAAGTGGGTGATACGGTTAATACCCAGGTGAATACTGAACGTCGTCAGGCAATCATCGCTAATCATTCCGCAACCCATTTACTTCATGCAGCACTGCGTACCGTTTTAGGTGATCACGTTGCTCAAAAAGGTTCACAAGTTCAGGCAGAGCGTTTGCGTTTTGATTTTTCACAACCAGAAGCAATTACATCCGCTCAATTAAAAGAAGTTGAATATCTGGTTAACCAGCACATTCGTTTAAACCATCTTGTTGATACAAAAATAATGACGCCCGATGAAGCAAAGGCGAGTGGTGCGATGGCTTTGTTTGGTGAGAAGTATGGTGATGAAGTTCGTGTCTTAAGTATGAGTCCATTTTCTGTTGAACTTTGTGGTGGCACTCATGTTTCACACACTGGTGATATTGGTTTATTTAAAATTATTAGTGAAAGTGGTGTAGCGGCAGGTGTGCGCCGTATCGAAGCAGTGACAGCTGAACATGCTTTAGACTGGTCTGATAAAGGTGAAAGTCAGTTAGCTAAAATTGCTTCAATGTTAAAAGGTAACCGGGATGATTTATCAAATCGTGTCAGCCAGTTAATGGATAAGAATCGCAGTTTAGAAAAAGAACTTGCACAACTCAAAGGTAAGCTGGCAAGTAGTCAGGGTTCCGATTTATCTTCACAAGCAGTTGAAGTAAACGGCATTAAAGTTTTAGCGGCTAACCTTGAAGGTGCCGATGTGAAAACATTACGTGATACTTTGGATCAGTTGAAAAATAAACTTGGAACATCTGCGATAGTTCTTGCGGCTGTAAATGGTAAAAAAATCAGTTTAGTTGCAGGTGTCAGTAAAGACGCAACGAATAAAATTAAAGCCGGTGATCTGGTCAACTCTGTTGCCAGCCAGGTGGGAGGTAAGGGCGGTGGTCGACCCGACATGGCTCAAGCAGGTGGTGATCAACCTGAAAAATTATCTGCCGCGTTAAAAAGTGTAGCTGATTGGGTTCAGGAACAAACTACTTAAACTTTTCCATCATAAGTTAAGGGTTTTCCCCTGATTGGTATTTATTTGTTTCCACAAAGTAATATTTAAATAATAATGATTTTCATTTAGTCTTTTTTACACACTAATAAAATCCTTTTCTAAACGTGCCTTTTGCACGATGGCCTGATTAGTCCATGTTTTTCAAGGCTTTCTCTTTAAATTTGTGACGAATTAGTGTCTAATTTGCGTCCTTTTCGCGTAGGTGAAACATGGCTTTAATCGTTCAAAAATATGGTGGCACTTCAGTTGGCTCGGTTGAAAAAATCGAAAATGTCGCTGAACGTCTGATCGCCGCGAAAAAAGCAGGGCACGATGTTGTGGTTGCTGTTTCGGCGATGAGCGGAGAAACTAATCGTTTAGTTGAAATGGCACAGCAAATTTCAGCCAAACCTGATCCACGCGAATATGATGTTTTAGTGTCAACTGGTGAGCAGGTCACTATTGCTTTATTAGGCATGGCACTAAAAGAGCGAGGCTATGATGCGCGCTCGTACACCGGTTCACAGGTGCATATTTTAACCGATAGCGCTCATACCAAGGCTCGTATTCTTGATATTGATGAATCACAAATTCGTGCAGACTTAGACAAAGGTCGCATTGTTATTGTTGCGGGTTTCCAGGGCAAAGATGAGCATGGAAATATCACGACTTTAGGACGTGGCGGCTCAGATACGACAGCTGTTGCCCTTGCAGCGGCTCTAAAAGCAGATGAATGCCAGATTTATACAGATGTCGATGGTGTCTACACCACTGACCCTAGAGTTGTACCGGATGCGCGTCGTCTGGAAAAAATTACCTTTGAAGAAATGCTGGAAATGGCCAGTTTGGGTTCAAAAGTACTGCAAATTCGCTCTGTCGAGTTTGCCGGTAAATATAATGTAAAATTACGCGTGCTCTCATCGTTTAAAGAAGGGCCAGGTACTCTGATTACCTATGAGGAAGACAATATGGAACAGGCAGCCATTTCAGGAATCGCGTTTAATCGCGATGAAGCCAAACTCACAATCTTAGGTGTACCGGATCAACCCGGTGTGGCGCATAATATTCTGGGCTCAATTGGTGATGCCAATATTGAAGTCGACATGATTATTCAGAATGTGGGTGCTGATGGAACAACCGATTTCACTTTTACAGTACACCGTAATGACTATGACAGTGCCCTGGCTATTTTGAATAAAACGTCTAAAGAACTGGGCGCCCGTGAAGTTGTGGGTGATAATACTATTGTGAAGATTTCTCTCGTTGGCGTGGGTATGCGTTCGCATGCAGGTATCGCTAGCCAGATGTTTAAGGCCCTGGCAGATGAAGGCATCAATATTCGTATGATTTCGACCTCAGAAATCAAGATTTCTGTTGTGGTTGATGAAAAGTATTTGGAACTGGGCGTGCGCGCTCTGCATTCAGAGTTTGCTCTGGATGAGGCTAAGGATTAGAGGAATAGGCCAAAAATTCACTAAATGTCACTTATACATTAAGTAATTAAACATTTTTTAAAGTTTCCTTTTTTCATGTCGATATAAAGGCTGAGCGTGTCGTAACGGAGCTAGTTTCACTAGATTCTACAAGGACACAGAAGGAACTGTAACGAAAGATATTGTTTGAGAGGTAAATAGGTATGTTGATTTTAACAAGACGAGTAGGTGAAACGCTCATGATTGGTGACGAAGTGACCGTAACGGTCCTTGGCGTCAAAGGTAACCAGGTACGTATTGGTGTTAACGCTCCGCGTGATATTTCTGTCCATCGTGAAGAAATTTATGAACGCATTCAGAACGAAGCGAAAGAACCGAAAGAACCGGGTAACGAGTAAGAAAAATACATTATTAGCGCCATAAAGGCTTTACCTTGGCTTAGTCCTTCAGTATCCTTGCGCACTTGTTGAATACTGGAGAAGTGGCCGAG
>JAGLTQ010000139.1 GCA_023135195.1 Gammaproteobacteria bacterium
ACTTTATTGATAAGCATGTGCCATTTTTATAGCCAACGTCGAACATTTTTACAATAACTCACATAGTTATCATTATGCAGGTTAAGTAAATGTTGCTCTTCCAGGGCAACCTGTATTTCTATAATCGCGATACCTAATAACATGATCGCTAAGGTAGCAGCATTGGGTATGACTAAAAAGAAACCAACCAGGTTCACCGCCAAGCCAAGAAAGATAGGGTTACGAGAGATTAAAAAGACACCATTTACAACTAAATCGGTTTCGTTGGTTTTATCAATACCAATACGCCATGAATTCCCCATTTGTGTTTGTGAAATCCATATCCAGATAAGTGAAACGATAAGCAGGAACAATCCAGACAGGGTGACCGCCGGTAATTCCTCAAGCCAGTAAAAAGGTGCTAAATAGGTATAAGCTGAGGGGAATACTGAGACAGTAAAAACAACAAAAATACTGGCTAAAGGAACGAGCTTAAAATAACGAGCGACCACGCCCTCTGCGCCCTCTTGTTTTAATAATGCATAAGCATTAACTCCTGTTTTCTTCCAAACAATAAATGTTCTTAGCAGGAAAACAGCAAAAATAAATACAATGAGGTAGATGGGTAAAAATATCCTTATGAAATCTGTCATTTGCTAGCTCCAATATTCCTTTATCGAAATTGTTGTATATTTGTGTACTATGCCTTTTATAGCACACCATTATGTATAGAGTAAGATGCATGTTGTTTATATTGTTTTGCTCCTGCTTAAATACGCATTAGCAATCAGGCCAACACAGACTGCAAACCAGAGTGTTGCCAGTCGCGTTAAAATGGGCACGGCGATTGCAATATGTGGTTCACTATTAATGGCAAGCAACATAAGTCCCATCAACGCTTCGGTAGCACCAATGCCGCCAGGAATAAAAGAAGCAGCTCCAGCTAATATACTGATAGCATAAATACTCAGGGCAAGATCCAATGCAATTGGAAAACCAATTTTTTCGAGTATTAAATAAAATACGAGCCCATTTAAGACCCAGGCTATGATTCCTAAAATTATGCCTTGAGACAGCATTTTCAATGTTAATAACTGATGAGCAGATTGTAAAAGAGCAACGAGGTATCCCAGCATTTGGGAGAATTTATTTTTTTTCAATTTTATTATTATTGAATTTAATAATTGTTGAGGCAAACGTGTGCTGAGTAAAGGTAATAAAATAATAAGGGCCATTAATAAAGTTAAAATAAAATAGCTATATTTTTTATTTAAGTCTGGAAAGGTAAAAAATAATAATGACGCCAGCAAAACCATTACCGTGACATCAAGTAATCTCTCCGTAAAAAAACTGGCAAGGCTTTGAGATATTTTCACCTCATATGGTAGTAAATAAAGTGAACGAACTGTTTCGCCTGCTTTGGCTGGTGTAGCTGTTAGCGCAAGGCCTGCAAGGTAGTAGGCGAAGTGACGTTTTAGAGGTATTACATGTTGAAATGAAGATATGTATTTATTCCAGCGAACAAAGCGAAAAATATAGCTGGAAAATGAACAAGACAAAATAATAAGCCAGTCAACAAAACTTAATTGCGTCATGGTCGAAAGTATTTTTTTTGTATCAGAATTAAATATAAAAAATAAATAAAGGCCTGCTGCAATTAAAATAGACAGGGATAGCGTACGTTGTTGTTTTTTTGAAAGCATAATCAATACATTAAAATCTGTTGTGAAAGCGGGTTTTCAGTTATAATCGCATTTATTCTTTTAATATAGAACTAAAATATCAGGAGCAACTCGTATGTCATCTGAGATTGACGAACTTACAGTAAATTATGAAGACGGTGGTGAGTTGGTATCAAAAGAACTGGATAAAGTTATTTTAACTCGCGGTGCATGGTCCACTATCATATTTAAGTACCAGGATTTAAATAGAACAAAAGGCGAATTTGGCCCGGATAAATACAGTATTCGTCGTTATCAAAAACGTAACGGACAATACCAGTTTAAATCAAAATTTAATATTTCAAGTAAAGATCAGGCTAAAAAAATAATTGACGCCCTGCAAGGCTGGATGGGTGACGAAGAAGAGTCATAAATTTAGACCGCCTGTATTTTAATGTTCTCTTTGTTTGCTGAATGGTCAAGTAAAACTTTTTCAGTTTTGTTGGCCATTTTTTCTGCGCCACAGATGTAGATGTTTTTATCTGAAAAATCTGCATATTCATTTAATAATAAATCCAGTTTTACATCAAGTTGACTAATATCTGAATTGTCATATTGTAGTTGCTGATATTTAAAATTATCCAATGCATCTTCCCAGGCGCGACATTGATTATGCATATAAGGTTTTTCATCTGCATGTAACCAGTACAGATGAATAGACTCAGCATGATCTAAGGTTACAGCATGCTCGATTAGGCTTTTTATAGGAGCAAATCCCGTATCAAATGCAATAAAAATAATTGCATTATTGGAATCTTCATCAAGAATAAATGAACCCGTGGGGCCTTCTATCTGGATGGAATCTGAACTCTTTAATTCATCCACAACAAAGTTAATAAAGGCATTATTCTTGTCGTGAGGGATGTGAAACTGAATGTTCATATCATCACAGGGGCAGCTTGCGATTGGTAATTCTATGGGGGGTAAATCGCCTCGGCTTAAGATGATATTTTGCCCCGCTAGAAAACGTAAGCGGTTGGTGCGTGGTGTTTTTAAATTCAGAATGAGTAGTTCATCCGTAATCTTGTCCACTTTTTTAACTTTTGCAGAAATTTTTTGTAACGGGATATCTTTTTCGCTGCCGGCTTCATCGGCTTCAATTTCTACTTCGGTAATTGCTGTGTTTGAACAACATAAAAAGTAATTTTGTGCTTTTTCACTTTCAGGAAATACAAAATCATGCGGTTTAATTTTTTTAATCTCTCCAGAAATAAGTTTGGCTTTGCACTTTCCACAGTTGCCATTGCTGCAACCATAATTTAAAGCCAGGCCTGCACTTAAACCAGCCTCAAGAATTGAATTGCTGCCTTCAACAAAAAACTCATGTCCGGTATTTTTTAAATGGACTTGTGCAGCCATTACCCGAAGGATGGTATCTTTTTCCAGTAAATGCGTAGGTGTTAAAGAGGGTGTTTGAATCTTATTTATAGCGTCATTCATCCAATTATTTAAATCTTCAAAAAGATAAGCCTTGTCTGAGGTAGTGGATAGTTGAGTGATTTGTGTTTCAAGTTCAGAGAACAGCGCAATAAAATCCTTTACTTGTTCTTTTGCATGCGCATGTTCTTTTGTGATCGCCCTTAGACGAGCAGCTAAAGTATATGAGTCAGGTGCTAATAGTTTGGCAAGTTTTGCGCCGTGCGCTTTCTTAAGAGCTTGCTCAACAATTTTTTCCAAATCCTCAATAATATGGTTGTCTTCAATCTCCGCATCGGGAAATATTCTTTCAATATCATCAAGTTTTACCTGCCCTTCAAAGCTCTCAAGCTCTAGATTATGAACTCTCTTTTGCAACGCTCCTCGAGATAAACCAACAAGTTTTGCCGCGCGTGAGAGGGAAATAAGTCTTGGCATAATCGTTATTCCTTTAATTGTGAAAGTTATGGTTAGCCATATTCATGTCGGCCAAGGGCAAGGTTTTTATATTGTTTTACCATAATCATCATTTTCAGAATATTGGGTTCAGTGATTTCAGGTATTTTTAATACAATTGTTAATTTAAAAACATCGTTTTCACCGGGTTCAATATGGAGAAATTGTTTTTGGCTCTTATTTTTAATGCTTTCCTGTGCATTGTAGCCATCTAATGTGAAAAACCGGGTATCCCATGTGACAGCCTGGTTCTGGAAATTTCCTGTAAATTTAATATGAGTATGTTGCTTATTATATTTTTTAATTAGTATGTATGACATTTTCAATAATATAGCTTACTTATGCTATCTATGAGATAGTTATTAAGGTGATGTTGATATAAATAACAATATTAATTTAAGTGTAATACTTTAAATAGTAAATGCATCCTTAACTGGAAAATAATTTACTCTTAAGTAAGAATACCCTTTATCTTATAGGTGTTATTGCGGAACTAAATATGAGCTTTAATATTAAAAGAAGAGCAATCTTAAAAGCAGGTGCTGCAACTTTGGCAACGGGCTCTGCTGGTCTATTATTATTGCCAGTCGATAATAAAGAAAAGTTAAATGATGTTAATTTGATTAATTCGGAAAGGATACCAGCAGTAACACCAGCTCTGATTCTTGAGCACGAAGTGGCTGTAAAAGATAACTTGCAAAAAGTAAAAAGCTTTAATCAAACTTTTTCTAAAGATATATTCCTGGAAAAAAATAAATACGTTGCTTTTCATACAGCGCTAAATAAAATTTCAAAAGTTAAAAAAGTAATAGGCTTTGCTAATTTTAATCTTATTAGCTTTGATGATATGCTGAACTACGCTCGACGTTATCCACAAATTGGTAGTTTCACAAAAAGTGAACTTGTGCTGATCGATGAGATATTTTTTTATGATGCCAATAAATATGGCTTTCATGGCGACAAAGTAATTAAAGATATAACATCTAAAATAAATAAAAAAGAAACTGTAAAAGTTGCTGGTAGCGGTCATTATTTATTTAAAGGTGATGCATTAACAAAATTCAATCAACTGGAAAAAGATGTTGGTCCTAATCTTGTTTTAACCTCGGGTGTACGTAGTGTTGTTAAACAACTACAGTTGTTTTTATCAAAACTTGAGAGAAGTAAAGGTAACTTATCATTAACATCCCGATCGCTGGCACCTCCTGGACATTCGTATCATGGTGTTGGTGATTTTGATGTGGGCAAGAAAGGTTATGGTAAGCTGAATTTCACCTCAGAGTTTTCTAACACCAGCGAATACAAAAAATTAATAGAATTGAAGTATGTCGATATTCGTTATACTAAAGACAATGATGTCGGTGTTCGTTATGAACCCTGGCACATTAAGGTCGTATAAATGCTTGTTAAATCATGCATTAGTATTTTTATCCTTTCTCTTAGTCAGCTCGTTTGCGCTGAACCACTACGCTTCTCGTTACATAAAATTGAATCTGGTATGCCTGGTCCAACACTATTAGTCATTGGCGGGATTCAAGGAGATGAACCTGGTGGATTTACTGCGGCTTCAATGCTGGTAACGAACTATAAAGTACAAGCGGGAAGTATATGGGTTGTGCCAAACCTGAATTTTGAAAGTATCATTAAAAGGAGTCGTGGTATTCATGGTGATATGAATCGTAAGTTTAATATTCTTTCAAAAAAAGATCCTGAGTTTGATGAAGTACAAAAAATTAAAAAAATAATTTTACATGCTGATGTTGATGTTGTGGTGAACTTGCACGATGGAAGTGGTTTTTATAAAAAGAAATACATAAATAAAATGCATAACCCTAATCGATGGGGACAAAGTATCATTATTGATCAGGAGGTTCTGAGTAACGAAAAGTTTGGTGATTTATCAAGTGTTGCAGGAAATGTGCAGCAATACATCAATCAACGTTTGAAAAATAAAAATAAATTCTTTTATGTGAAAAACACAGAGACCAAAAAAGGTGATGTTGAAATGGAAAAGTCACTGACCTATTTTTCGATAAAAAATAATCGTCCTGCTTTTGCTGTTGAGGCGAGTAAAAGCTTTTTAACTTATGAGAGAACATTTTATCATTTACTTGCTGTTGAAGGCTTTATGAGTGAGCTAGGCATAAAGTTTCAACGAGATTTTAAAATGACAAAACGTGATGTATCGAAACAAATTGGAAACAATCTTAAGATATCTTTATATGATAACCGAATCAATCTTAATGTTGAGCGCGCGCGTCGTTATTTGAATTATGTACCACTTAAAAAACACTCGTCGCTAGAGTATAAAAAGAACAACCCTTTAATCGCTGTCATCAACCATAAAAAAGGTCTTAAGATTCGTTATGGCAACAGGTATGTTACTTCTCTTAATCCTCAGTATTTTGAATATGATAACAGCCTGAATTCTGTCACCGTGCAAATAGATGGCCAGAATAAAAAAATAAATATTGGTGACAAGGTAAATGTAGAGAAAAATTTTAGAGTTAGAGCAAGCAGTGATTATCGTGTAAATATAATTGGTTATGCGAAACGTGGCGTTACTAATGAGAATAATATTTTAATTAAAAGAAAGGATATTAGATCGAGGTTTTCCATTGATAAAAATGAAAAAATATTTCGAGTCGAACTTTATAAAGGTAATAAATTTAGCGGTATGATTTTGGTTGATTTTTCTGAAGCAAAAAACAATCAATCACTTAGTCTTCTCAATCTTGATTCAACTCATATAGCGACTACACATTAATAATGTCAATCACCTATAAAACGCCAGCATCATTTTCTGGTTTCTCATGTCTAGGTGGAGATTGTGAGGATACTTGCTGCCGTAATTGGGAAATAAAGCTTGATCGCCAGCATTACGATTTACTTTCTGATGTTATGTCGAAAGATGAACATGAAAAGAGCATGTTCGAACAATATATTCGCCTTAATGAAAATTCAATTACCAGTGACCATGATTATGCTTATATACGTATGGGCTTAAACGGTTATTGTGCAATGCTTGACGATAAAGGATTGTGTTCTATACATGCAAACCATGGTGTCTCTGTATTAGGTGATGTTTGTACGATGTTTCCTCGCGTAATATCTCGATGCGGTAATACGATTGAGTTAAGTGGAGCATTGTCTTGTCCTGAAGTAGTGCGAAACTGTATTGATGAAGAGTTACCGTTAAAGGTACAACGCTTCAAGATAACCGATTTACCGAGAAGTAAAAATTATCCTATTCAGCGTGAATTTTCTAATTTGGATAATGATTTTTACTCTGAGAGTTTTTCACTTGTTCGTGCACAATTAATGGAGATTATCGCGAATGAGGAATATGAGCTGGAAACGCGACTCTATGTTATTGCAAACCTGGCCAATAAAATATCCACTTTTTATCACCGCGGTTGCAAAAAGCCTGAGGCGGAACAGATTCAACAGACAATTTCAGAGCTATCTAGCAATGACTTTATTTTGAAGTTAGATACCTTGATTAAAGAATATGAAGCTGATATACCGATCAGTATGATTGTTGTACATTCAATCTTATCAATTAAATTACAGCAAGCAGAAGATGAAAATATTAGTAAATTTTATGAAAAAATTATCCATGATTACGATGCGAATAATGATAATGCCACCGAAGTACTAGCTGGAAATTTAGATAAAATTCGAACTAAGCTGGATAAACATACACAGAAATATATTGATAAAGCGATCACCCGTTATATTGTTAATTGTCTTTATCGTGAATGGTTTGTAAGCATGCCGGATCCATTTACTTATGTTCAAATGCTATTGGTTAGAATTACTATATTAAGAACATTAATATATTTAGACCTGGGAAGAGAGAATAAACCTGAACAAGCAATAATAAAACAAAAAATAGTTTATGTTATGTATAACTTTGCAAGAAATATTGACCAAAATATGGAGTTTTTGAAAGTTGTTTATAATGCCTTGTCTGAACAAAATATGATGAATTTTGATTTTTCATTAGCATTTATTCGTATTAATGTTAGTAATAAAATATAAAGATTTACTGAAATAATTTTCTTATTTTCATCGTGAAATGGAGTGATTTTTATTCTCCTCGTACTGAATAGCCTCAATTTTAAAAGTATATAATATGTAGTTAATGTACAATTCAATGTAAGTTATTTAATGCCAGATAATCTTAAGGGTCTTCATAGTAAAGCCTCTAAACTAATTTTCGGGTAGTTTGTAGGTTTATTGTGTTTGTGAAATTATTATTGAGGCCATGATGAAAAATTTGACGCCAGAAGAACAGCTCGCGCTAACGATCCGTGTTATGGAGATAGTAGATGGCTGGGGATTATCAGCAGCAGAGATAATTTCACTGTTAAATTTGCCCGATAAAACGCCTACTCGTGCTTTACGTCGTTATAGAGAAAATACTGCTTTTCCATTTAGTCCTGGTTTAAATGATCGTTTAGAACATATTATTGGTATTACAGATGCTTTAAGAACTTCTTATCCGCATAACCCTCATATGGGGAAAATATGGATCCGCCAACGTAGCAAAAAGTTAAACAATCAAATCCCATTACAAATTATTGTTGAGAATGGGCTGGAAGGTATTGTTGAGATTAGGAAGCATCTCGATTGTTCATACGATTGGCACAAAAATCCCTAACACGAATAACGAGACACCAGATAACGGCGTTAAAAGTCTC
>JAGLTQ010000014.1 GCA_023135195.1 Gammaproteobacteria bacterium
GTAACACCCAAATAACAAAACCACCGGCATCGATCAGACTCGTAATATTATTAATCATGTTAAATTCAATGATCATTATGTCTGATTTTCTTCTGCATGTTGTGCAGCTAGTCCTGCACTCTGTTCTTCCAAAATTAAGATACAAGCCTTTGATTTACTCATAACAAGACTGTGAAGAAAGATAAGCGGTATCGCTACTGTTAAACCGAGAACAGTTGTAATCAATGCCTGAGATATACCACTCGACATTAGCTTTGGATCGCCGGTACCAAATAATGTTATAGACTGAAAGGTACCGATCATGCCTGTAACTGTTCCTAACAAGCCTAATAATGGCGCAATTACTGCCAGTATTTTTATAGTACTAATTGCGGATTCCAGAACAGGAATTTCGCGTAATATAGCCTCGTCAAGTTTCTTTTCGAGTATGGCTGGTTTCAAATTTTTGGCTTGAGAAAAAACATTTAGTACCCTGCCAAGAGGATTATCCTGAGAAATATCTTTGCGTGACTTTTGTTGCAGTATCTTTTTCAAGGTTAGTGATAAGTTATAGTACCGATACACGGCTAATAACAAGCCACAAATCCCAATAATAATAATGATATAACCAACCAGCTTGCCTTGTTTAACCCGCTCCCATAGTCCCGGTAACTGAACAAGCAAAGACAATAAAGATCCGCGTGTTGGGTCAATACCTACTGCTGTGACTTGCCCATTAGATGTAGCCAGCTCACCAACTTCATCAAAATATATTGAGTTTGGTTGTACAGAAAGTTCCGTTAATTCACCAGTGTCTTGCGAATATTTAAGAAAACCATTTTGGTTAAAAGCATTAAAAGAACCTACCCTGACAATATTAGTTTCCATACTGTTACCATCACCTGTCACAACTTTACCGGCGTAACTGGTAACACGTCCAGACTCGATAACTTCCTGTTGTAATAAGAACCACAGATTTTCTAACTCAGAAATGGAAGGTAATGACTTTGATTTGGATATTTGTTTAACAAAGTTTATTCTGTCATTTAACTGGGCACTGATCAGTGAATTTTCGAATTCACCTAAAGCATCTCCGGCGACCTGCCTGGCAACACCGAATAATTCACCCAATACGCCCATCCGTTGATGCAACTCATTTTCTACTTTGACAAGTTTCTTTTCCTGTTGTGTATAGATGGCCTTTAACTGGTCACGCTTCTTTGCTTCGTTAGATAACGTTGCTTTGGCGTTGAATAAGAGTTGCTGTTGGCGATCACGAGATTGTTTAAATTCTTTTTCGCGCTTTTTATTAATATTGTTATCAGTCGTAGCTTGCTGGTGTATGCGAGAAAGTAAATCATCGATAGGATCAGCATGGGAAGCATTCGAATAAACAGATAGAAAAACAACTATCACACAGGTGTTGATTATAGTTTTACGTATAAAATACATCAGAGTTTCACCCCGCTATACTGAACAGGAACCATTAACAGATCAGGTGACTCATGCTTTTTTGCGACCTTAAGTGCTTTTACAACATAATCCTCGTGCTCAGTTGGTAATACCTGCCATGTATTGCTCTTTTTATCCCAGTACCCTAAATTCTCACCATCCAGGGTTTGATAGTAAAAACCTATTCTGCCAATGCGTAAATATTCAACGGTTATGTTCTTGTCATGGATAGTTAGTTTGCCCTGGTAAGCACCGATGGTTTTACCGTAACCAACTTCTATCTGGTAGGCTTCCATAACACGACGGTATTTTTCTGATACAGAAACATCTGCACGGCTCATCAGGGTTTGCAGTTCAGCTACGCGATTGCTTCTTTCGTACTGATGAAACGGGATATCCAACTTAATAAATTCATCCAGGGTATTTACCATACGAATCATTAGCGGGCTTATGTTTTGCTGAGTATCATCAATCTCCCCCAACTGACGCTTCATACGCACCATTTCATCTTGCTGTGACTTTATAAGACTACTTAGATGTTTATTGTAGGCTTTGAGATTATCAACCTTATGCAAAGTTAACTTGTAATCTTCCAGCATGCGTTGTGTCTGGTTTGATAGTTTATTAATACGTATCTGAGATGACTTTGAATTCAATGTCTGTCGTTCTTGAACCTTTACAACATCATTAATATTTTTCTGAGATAACACTGGATTAGTGAAAAACAGAAAAAAACAAGATAACGAAAATAGACTTATATACTTATATTCCATACTACATATCCTTATGAAACTAATTAAAGGGAGGTAAACCACCCTTTACTTCAGAATTGATGATTTAATCTTACGTAATAAAAACGTCCCGTAGGATTATGAGTTGCACTGTCATAACCAGTATATGAACT
>JAGLTQ010000140.1 GCA_023135195.1 Gammaproteobacteria bacterium
TCTCTAGTGTCTCGTTATCCGTGTAAAATATTCAAACTACTTTTTTTTATCTTTTCTTGTTGCTCTGGCTTTAAAGTGCACGATAGATTGCATTAGTTGATCGAGGGGAAGATTTTCAAATTTTTGGTATTTCTCTAATGCCTGATTTATTAATTGAGAGATATTAGGTTTACCTTCACTTTCCGGGGTAAATAATTTTTGTAGTCCGATCACTCCGCCGTTTTGTACTTTAATTTCTTTACCGTGGGGTAATGGCTCTTCAACTTCAGTGAGCTTTAATGCAAATTTTGCATTGCTGCGTAATATTTCAAGAAAATCGAGACAGTTTTGCCAGCTTTCTTTATTCTTGCAGCCAACGCATTCACGATCAGCCAGGTTAATTTTGTCCATCTCATTACATATACATCGACGTGAATTTAACGTTTTTTCAAACGGGCATTGCAGTGGATTAACTGAGTGGTAGGTTTCTCTGTATTTATCTTCATCCATTATCGCTATTTAAAATGAACTACTTTTCCCATTCCCGCACAATGGATTCTTCACGTTGTTCTTGTAATTTTTCTTCTGCATCAATGGGGTTTTCAGCAAAAATTATTTTATAAACGTTGCCTGCATCAGAATCTTCCTCTTGGCGTTTTTCTTTAGCAAAGTTTTTTGCTTCTTTAAATTTCTCAAAATCATCAAGAGGTTCAAGGTTTTTTACAATTTTACTGACACCCGGTGCAATTTTGTAAACGAAGTAGGGCATAAAATAACTCCTGGTAAGTGAAAAGAGGTACATGGAATGATGGTATTTCATTTGTCACCGAGATATAGAGTCTGGTGGCGTGCTACAATTAATTCAAGTCTTTTTGAGTAATTATTTATTGTTAATTTTGTAGGGTGATTTAACCACGTGGAAAATACGAAAGGTTTATTGGCAATTACTGAACTTGGAGGTTATCCGGATTTTACCGGGTTATATGCAAAATCAGGATTCAATGTTGAAGCTGTAACTAGTATGCGAAAGGCTTTGCGTAGTTTGAAACAAAACAAACCTGAAGTTGTTGTTGCTGAATTTAATTTTCAATCTGATTTTCGTGATAGAACGAGTAGCCTGGAAACCTTAATGGCGGTGCTGCAACAAATGGATGGTGTTATGGTTATTATTTTTTACGAAAAAGAATATCTACACCAGTTTGAAAAGCTTCGTGCACGCTTTTCATTTCATGCTGAACTGGCATATCCTATTGATAAGCTTAAGTTAGAGGCTGCACTCAAAAATATTTACTAATCAAGTAAATCATTCAGGGTTTCAAGTGCTTCAATTGCCGATTCTTTTACCTGTTTATTTTCATGGCTTGTCATTTCTTCTAAAAACACTTTATTTTCTGCATTACCGGTAAGAGCAATATAATGTAACGCATCAATTTGTAATCGTATATTATCCGATGATGCTATTTTTTTAAGTGCCTGCGTATGCTGTTGTAAAACTTCTGTGGCAGAAAAGTTTTCTATTAATGCATCAAGTCCAATACGAATATTCATGCTGGTTTCATTATCTTCAAGCATGGCGATGATATGTTTAAACATTTCTGGTTTAATTTGAATAGCTTGAGTAATAGACATTAGCTGACCATTAGTGAGATATTCTTCGATATATTCGAGCATGCCCTTTTTTGTATGTGAAGTAGCAAGCCATTTTTGAATTTCCTTGGGGGTATGATCTCCTGCAAACACCATGAAGGAGTTTTCGCCGGATAAAGAAAACCATGGCACACTTCGAATACCTAATTTAGCCGCTCTATCATTATCAACCGCAATATTGGTAATGTTTAATGAAGAAAGTTGCCCTTTTTTTAATTGATCACTTAGCTCATTTAATACAATAGGGCAGCGGCTGCAACCTGTTGCGACAAAAAGCTCGGCTGAGGATTTTATAGTTGAATTCATTTGCAAGCGGTTCTTACATAACGGTGTGGATGAGTAATTATAATATACATGTGGCTATTATAATATAAATTGAAGCCCTATACCTTCATTCGTGATTCGTGCTATTTCAGCTTTGACCGGGGGAAGGGGCTCATCTCCGAGTTGTGAACATACCTGAAGTATAACTTTCTGACCAACGGAGAAAGCTAATGATCCTTCATTATGCTCAAGAAAAACGCCATGATCGCTAATATTGCGAGATTTAAGTATATGTTCACTCTCATCATCAAAAGTTACTTTGATGTCGATGACCAAACCTATTCTAGTTGACTCTCTGTTATTGCTCATATGATGTATTAACCATTTATGGATTTATGCTTCAATATCCGGAATAAGTTTACTTTCTAATAAATTTATTTCATCTTTTAATTTTAACTTGCGTTTTTTTATACGTTTTATTTGTAACTCATCAACAAAAGGTTTCTCTTTCATTAGATGCAATGCGTCATCAAGATCCTTATGTTCAAGGGTCAGGGTATGAAGCAGTTCTCTTATTTTGCTATCATCCATATCTATTCATGTGTTTTAGTATTTTGTTTAATCGCCCACATTTTAAAGTCATCCTCACTTAAAGGATGACTCATATAATATCCTTGCCCAAATTCACAACCGAGGATTTGCAGCAGTTCTAATATTTCTTTTTCTTCTACACCTTCAGCGACTACTTGCATCCCCAGATTATGTGCAAGGTCAATGGTTGAGCGAACAATAATGGCATCATTATCATCTTCAATCATATCCATAATAAAAGATTTATCAATCTTTAGTTTGGATAAGGGGAGCTGTTTTAGGTATGCGAGTGATGAATATCCTGTTCCAAAATCATCAACGGCAATTTCAATGCCTAATTCATCAATTTTCTTTAATACGTCAATTGATTTTTTCGGGTTGGTCATCATGACGCTTTCTGTTACTTCCATAATGAATTTTGAAGCAGTAATATCATTATTTTCATATATTGCAATGATATTTTCAACGAAATCAATTTCTTGTAAGTTGTATACTGATAAATTTATCGCAATTTTTAGATCAATACCGTTAGCTTGAAGTTTTTTGTTATATTTTGCGGTTGTATCCAAAATCCAATATGTAATGGGGTTAATTAAGCCTGTTTGTTCTGCCATCGGAATAATATCATCCGGATAAACTTTGCCAAGCTCAGGATGGTTCCAGCGTAATAATGCTTCAGCACTAACAACCTGCCCTGTTTTAATGTCGATAATTGGCTGATATTCCATGAACAATTGATTTTGATCTATTGCATTACGAAGATCTGATATGAGTGCAAGCCTGCCGACACTGTATTCGTCATATTTTGGATTATAAATTTCATAGCCTGTTTTATTTCGTTTTGCGACATACATTGCAACATCGGCACGTTGCTGTAAAAGTTGTGCTGTTGTGCCATGCTGAGGATAAACTGAAATTCCAATACTGATACCGATATAAAGTGGAGTTTTATCTACGGTAAAAACCATTTTAAATTCGTTTATTATTTTTTTAGCTATAATTTCTGCATGTTTTTCATGTGCCGTCGTTAATAAAACGGCAAACTCGTCTCCACCTAATCTAACTATTACGTCTACTTCTCGTAACAAATTAGTAAGACGTTTAGCTACTTGTTGCAGTAGTTTGTCTCCTACTGCATGACCTAAGGTATCATTTACTTCTTTAAATCGATCCAGATCCATAATCAGAACAGAAAAAGTACTTTTTTCCTGCTTTGCATTATGAATAGACTGTTCCAGGCGATCTATAAGTAGCATCCGGTTTGCAAGTCCGGTTAAGTCATCATGCAATGCATGATATTCCAGTTCCTCCTGACGGGTATGGATTTGTCGGCGCATTTCTTTAAAGGCAACAATAAGATTTTTTGTTTCAAGTACAGATATATTAAGTTGTATTTGGGTTGTTAAACCTTTAGATTCATCTTTTAATGCTTGTGTTACTGTTGCAATAGGTGTGAGTATAAGTTTTACAAGAAAAATAAAACCAGTTAACAGAATAATCATACCAACTACTGATGCAGCCCAAATAGAATTTACCTGAAGTTGAGCAATATTGGAAAGAGTGTCTAAATCATTTTCACTAAAACGCTCAATGCCAATATCAAGAGTGTGCAGTAATGTGTTTATTTTATGTAGCTTAGGTTCAAGTTCATTACGATATAGAATAGTATCGGTTCGCCATTTATCCGTTCTGTTTATTTTTCTTATATTATTAAATTCATCCATCCAGTTAATGGATGCGAGATTAAGTTCATCTAATGCAATAGTTGTTGAGAAGCTTAGCTTTTCACTTTTATTTAATTCATTTAATTTTTTTAGTTGAGTTTGTATACTTTCTTCAAAACTGTTGATTCTGTTTAATTGGTTAGTAAGGGCTGATTCGTGGAATGAGTTTAGCTGGTTTAGCAAATACATTCTAAAGACGGAAGTTTTGATTATCCAGTCAGAGCGTAATGTGATTAGCAAAATATGTTCTTTATGGTCTTTTTCCGTGTAATTGTCTTCAATCTCTTTAATGGCCAGGTTTATATTTTGTGTGAATTTTGCATAATGAGGTTGCATTTTAATATTTGCAATTTTTAATGAGGGAAAAACTTCTTGAGGTGTTATTCTTATTTTTATAAGTTTTCGAGTTACCGCATCAAACTCATTTAGGGTTAATACCAATTCCTGAATCGTTGAGCTATAATTTTCTCTGACCCATGGATGTTCCGCCAGGCGTTCAGCATGCTGGACTGCTTTTGAAATTGTAATAGAAATAATTTCTTTATCTTTAAAACTTTTTGGATCGATTTGAAATTTAGATAATAAGTCGCGAAACTTTGAAAGGGTGCTACGGAATGCCTGATTTTCCTGAAATAATAAATTACGTGATTCTATATTGGAATGTATATCTGCTTTGATCGCACTCATTTCTTTTTGTGCAAGCCAGCTAAAACCAAACATGATAATGGCAAGCACGACGGTTAATACTGCGTAACGTTTACGCAGACTGTTAAAATTTAGCCACTTCATAAGTATTGCTAATCCTTGCGCATCAAATTTGAGTCGTGCACATATTATTATCTGTTTAACTAAAACTTATAATAGAGTATTTAAAGGCCGTCCCATATGGATGTTATTAAAAATAATGAAAAAAATGAGGGGTATTTATTGATAATCTGCCATTAAGGGAGAAAATGCTGTAAATAAGCTAAAATTGCGGATTAAATTAGGTTTGCTATGACGGGCTCTTACTAGAAAGGGTATTGAAATTGCCCTTGTTTATTGTATGTTACTAGTCTTTTTTCGGCTTGAAATTATTAGGATCGAGCTTTACCTCGACTGAGCTTGATGGCTCATCAATATAGCGTGGACGCATGCTATTTTCTCTTCCCGCTTCTTTTGCCAACTCTGCTTCACGACTCGTGATAAGGCTTAAACAATCACGAATACTATGAATCGTACCTTCTGATAACGGGTGTTTTAAATCTGCCGGTGTGTATGTGTCTTTTGCGATATCAGTAAGAACTTTACGCATTACCTGCAATATTTGTTCTTCTTTCGAAATTGTATCTTTGCTCATTTGAGATAATCCATATGACGATAAAATGTGGCGAGTATGAGATCATATTCTAACAGTTTTATTATGTTAGTGCGGCTAAATACGGTTGTTAGCAGATCAGAATAACCTTTGACAGTATAGGATAAGATTAAAAGTCATACCGTTTTGTTTTATTAACAAATGTTTAGCTTATAATTCATGCCTACATTAAGACGTTGTGAGTACATTATGCCAAAGCTTGTTTTTTGTGCGAAAAATCCAGAATACGTTCCAGCTAACATCTCTGATCTTATCAGTGCTTTGCAGAAAACAGGTTTTTTGGGTGATAACTGGAAAAGCCCTGATTCAGTAACGGGTGAACGTTATTTAATTGGAGATTCATTTTTAAGTTTAGTCACCTTTATGGGCTGTGCACCAGCTATTGAACTTGAACCTATTGTTAAACAACCGGAGTCAACAGATTTTTGTCATATTGAAATTGAAGAAATAAAAAGAGCGGTTGAATTTATTCAAGGAAGTGATCATCTAATATCCCGTTGTCCACATTGTCGTCACCGACATGCCGGTTGGCATTCCGTACCTGAAACAATGAAGTACTCTTGTGATAAATGCGGCGTTGAATCTCATCTGTCAGAATATGACTGGAAGAACACCGCAGGTTGTGGTCGTTTTTTTATCAGCGTGCATGGCATTTATCCACAGGAGGCATTACCCACTTCTCATTTGTTACAAATATTAGAAAAAATAAGTGATACAAGTTGGGATTATTTTTATATCCAATAAGTTGCAATGACAGTGATAACTTTTTTAGATTTATCTGTTGACAGTTTTCAAAAGCAGGCGCAGACTCGCGTCCATGAATAATTCAATGCACAAACCAGTGATTCGTGTGGCACGCAAACTAGCGTGGCATTTGAACTGTGTGCATGTGGAAAAAGTTATCAATTAAATTTAGTCGGTAAAATATTTTTCAAAAGGCCACAGTTTTAAAAGAACTGTGGCCTTTTTCGTTTTGGGCTATTTAAAAAAAGTAGTTTTGTTGTGTAAAGAAATGGAGAATTCTCATGTCAGTTCCACTAGCGTACATCGGGGTAATTATTATCTGGTCTACGACACCACTCGCCATTAAATGGAGCGGTGGTGATGCCGGTTTTTTGTTTGGTGTAACCGCACGGATGTTGATCGGCCTGCTATTTAGCAGCATGTTAATTATGTTGCTATCACGTCGTCGCCTGCCGTGGGATCTACATGCGCGTAAGATATACATGGTGGCCGGTATTGCAATTTATGGTGCAATGTTAAGTGTGTACTGGGGCTCGCAATATATTTCTTCAGGATTTATATCTGTTATTTTTGGATTAAACCCAATCATTACAGGAATCATGGCAGCCTTGTGGTTGAATGAACGGAGTTTAACGCCTGCAAAAATACTGGGTGTGATATTCGGTGTTGTTGGATTGATTATAATTTTTAGTCAGGGAGTACAACTTGGCGAACATGCCACTATTGGTATAGCCGCAGTATGTTTATCGGTATTACTGCATTCATGGAGTAGTGTATGGTTTAAAAAACTCGATATTCATTTAACAGCACTTGAAATAACTCATGGTGGCTTGTTAGTAAG
>JAGLTQ010000141.1 GCA_023135195.1 Gammaproteobacteria bacterium
GGCTTTGTCATGTTTTTTTATATTTTAAAACATGTAGACGTTAGTCGTGTTTCATTGATTACCCTGATAACACCTGTTGTTGCCTTGTTTTTAGGGTATGCTTTAAACAATGAAGTGTTAAATGCAAGTGTATGGTTAGGCACGGGCTTAATTATGTTAGGGATGAGTTTTTATCAATGGAGTGATAAGTTTTTCACCAGGGTTGCTTAATAATCAGGAGTTTATATGTTACGTCGTTTCTCTTTTGTTATTTTTGTATTAATGCTTGCGTCATGTTCAAACGGAAGTGATCGATTAGATAAAATTAAGGAAAAAGGGGAACTGGTTGTTTTAACACGTAATGCTGCGACAACCTATTATGAATCGCGCGAAGGGTATATGGGCGTTGAATATGAAATGGCCAGATCCTTTGCCGATTCTATTGGTGTTAAAGTTCGGTTTGTAACAAAGGAAGATGTTTCTGATTTATTTACTGCTATAAAGGAAGGGTATGGAGATATTGCGGCCGCAGGTTTAACGCATACTGAAAACCGCGAAGAAGTCTTTCTCTTTGGTCCTACCTATCAAGTTGTAGCACAGCAACTTGTTTGTCGTCGCGGTGGTAAGCGGCCAAAGAAAATTGAAGATTTAGCTGGTATCAATATTAAAGTGTCGACAAATAGCAGTTATGTTGAACGCCTGGAAAAAATTAAAAAAAACCAGCAGGATGTTAAATGGGAAGAGGTTGATGATGTTGATACAGAAACATTATTAGAACAAGTCTCGCAAAAGAAAATTGACTGCACTATTGCAGACTCCAATATTGTTGCAATTAATCGGCGTTATCATCCTGAGTTATCAGTTCGTTTTGATGTAACTGCCCCCGAACCTCTAGCGTGGGTTATGTCTGGTAAAGCGGGTAATTTACAAGATGCGATAGAAGACTGGTTTAGTGATTATGTAGACAGTGGCAAGCTTGATGAGGTAATGCATCGTTATTATGGTTATATTGAAAGTTTCGATTATGTCGATATTCGTGCTTATCAACGAAAAATAAAATCACATTTACCAAAGTATATAAACGTTTTTAAAAGTGCAGCAGCTAAATATAAAGTAAGCTGGACGCTTATAGCGGCACAGTCCTACCAGGAGTCACATTGGCGTGCAAATGCAAAAAGTCCAACAGGTGTTCGTGGCATGATGATGTTGACACGAATCACGGCAAAAGAGTTAGGCATTGAAAATCGTTTAGATCCAACCTCAAGTATTATGGGCGGGGCAGACTATTTAAATAAATTACGAAAACGATTACCTGAAACAGTTACGGAACCTGATCGTACCTGGATAGCGCTGGCTGCTTATAATGTAGGTATGGGACATATTTGGGATGCGCGTCGCTTGGCGAAAGAGCTGGATAAAAATCCTGACCAATGGCAAGAGCTTGCAGAAATTTTACCTTTACTGACAAAGAAAAAATATTATAAAAATTTAAAACATGGTTATGCTCGCGGATTTGAGCCTGTGAGTTATGTAAAAAATATCCGCGACTATCAGGATATGCTGGAAAAAATCATGAAAGAAAATTCGTTGTAGCAGTGAGAAACATAAAAAATTTGCCACGAAGAAGAAGACAAAAGATTTAACCACTGGGGACACGGGGCTCACGGGGGCTAAAAAGAAAAACACCTTAATTCCCCAGTGTCCCCCGTGGTTTATTTTTATAATATATTTCTTAGTGTTCTTCGTGGCAAATAAATATTATTTTTTATAATTTTCCGCTACATACTTTTCAACAATTTTCTGGAAATCTTCAGCAATGTTATCGCCCTTTAAGGTTACTGTTTTTTTACCATCCACATAAACCGGAGCGACGGGTTTTTCACCTGTACCGGGCAGACTAATCCCGATATTGGCATGTTTACTTTCACCCGGGCCATTAACAACACAACCCATGACAGCGACGTTCATATCTTCTACACCGGGATGAGTTTCATTCCATTCGGGCATTTTGTTACGAAGGTAACTTTGAATATCCTGGGCTAATGTTTGAAAGTATGTACTTGATGTACGACCACAGCCAGGACATGCAACAACTTGAGGTGTAAATGAACGTAAGCCCATGGTTTGTAAAATTTCCTGAGCAACAATCACTTCCTTGCAACGATCACCATGAGGTTCCGGTGTAAGAGAAATACGAATGGTATTACCAATGCCTTCCTGTAATAAAATTGCCAACGCGGCGGTGGAAGCAACAATACCTTTTGAGCCCATACCGGCTTCTGTTAACCCAAGGTGCAAGGCGTAATCACATTCCTTGGCGAGATCTCGATACACACTAACGAGATCCTGAACACTACTCATTTTTACAGAGAGAATAATTTTATCTTTTGTTAAGCCAAGTGCTTCAGCTTGTTTTGCACTTTCAAGTGCCGAGGTCACCATGGCTTTATGCATAATTTCATGGGGTTCGAGTGGTTCAGTCAGTTGGTGATTCTCGTCCATAATGCGAGCTAACAGAGATTGATCGAGGCTCCCCCAGTTCACACCGATGCGGACGGGTTTATTATTTTTAACCGCAACTTCGATCATACTGGCATATTGTTCATCGCGTTTTTTGCCCTTACCAACATTTCCCGGGTTGATTCGATACTTAGCAAGTGCCTGGGCACATTCAGGATAGCTATTAAGAAGTTTATGGCCATTAAAATGGAAGTCGCCAATGAGGGGCACAAAACAGCCTTGTCGATCTAAATCTGCACGGATTTTAGCGACGGCTTCGGCTGCATCGGCAGAATTTACGGTTATTCGTACCAGTTCCGACCCCGAATTGGCCAGTTCTATGACTTGTTTTACCGTGCTATAGACATCTGCTGTATCGGTATTAGTCATGGATTGCACTACAATCGGGTTTTCACCACCTACTGTGACATAGTGCTCTGGAGTACCAATTTTAACCGGGGTGGTTGAACGTGATTTCTTCGTCATGATGGAGACCGTTTATTATTCAATTAAGCACGAATCATAGCATTTTTTATTTACATCGGGATTACCTTTAGTTACAAAAATATCTACTTCACTGGCAAAAAATCCGTGGCGAATCTATATCGAATGATGAGCGGAAAGAAGTTATAATAGGTGCCTTAAAAATAATCAGAATCAATCCGAATAATTCAGGGGAAGTGAAGATGGGTAAGAAGTCAGGACAAAATAAACCAACGATGGCAGAACAGGCTGATCGCCACGCTTTATATCAGGAGTCTGTTCAATTCCCCGAAGCTGAAGTTGATTTTATGAGCAAAACGTTCCAAAAGCTGCGTGGCCGTAAAGCCCTTAGTATGAAAGAAGATTTCTGTGGTACGGCTTATCTTGCGACTGAATGGTGTAAAAGTGATCCTGAAAGAACCGCGATTGGTGTTGATTTTGATGGGCCGACATTAGACTGGGGCAGAAAACATAATCTTGAAACTGCCGGTAAAGATGTCGCAAAACGGATTACTTTAATTGAAGATGATGTACGAGTTAAAACAGATAAAGTTGATGTGACTTGTGCCTTTAACTTTAGTTATTGTCTGTTTGAAAAACGTAATGAGCTAATCAATTATTTTAAAATTGCACGCGAAAGTTTAAAGGATGATGGTTTATTAGTTTTAGATTTATTCGGTGGAACCGAATGTGCGGATGTTTTGGAAGAAGAAACAGAACTTGAAGATCAAAATGCAACATATATTTGGGAGCACGTTTCATTCAATCCAATCAATAATCATATGGAATGTGCAATTCACTTCGATTTTGATGATGGTTCTCGCATGGATGAAGCCTTCACCTATTGCTGGCGTTTATGGGCAATACCTGAAATTTTAGAATTACTTGAAGAAGCCGGTTACAGTAAAAGTCATGTTTACTGGGAAGAATACGTCGAGTCTGACGATGAAGATGATGATGAGTTAGAAGGGACGGGTGAATACTACGAAACAACCGAAGTTGAAAATCAGGAGTCATGGATGATTTACATCGTAGCTGAAAAATAAAAAAGATTTTATTGTGTAGGTTGGATCAAGCGTAGCGGATCCAACAGAAGAGCTATATTGATTCCGATTTTGTTGGGTTCGTCGCGAGCGACCTGAGCACAAGCGAAGAAGTGCTGAATAAAACGCGCAGCGGTTTTACAGTGCTCCTTAACCCAACCTACAACTGAAAAAAACCGCGCAGCGGTTTTACAGAAGCCCGACGCAGAGATAAAAATCACCATTTGAGATAAAAACACACTTAGTATTCGATAATGAAAACTATTTTATTTAGTCATGTTTTTGTTATTTTAACAGCTTCTTGTAGTTAACTGACTAAAGAGACTCTGTATAACATGATGCATGAACGTGAAAGGCTAAAACAAGGAAATAGAGATTACCCTCATGAAGAAGGTAGCACAAATATAAAAAAGTTCGTCAGGAAATAATCCCCTCTCAAAATAATAATTAGACTTCATCTATCCTCTTTTGTACTAAATTTATTTGCTGTATAAGCTTTTATTAATATTTGATGTTTTAATAAACCTCATAATAATCTTCATCTTAAAGACATTTAATTGAATTCAATGTAGTCTATCTCACTCTAATTATATTCAAAATAAAAAATAATGAGTGGAGGCTAATATGAGTATAGAATTTCTTCCTATGCCAGATGACAAAGGGTATTTTGGTGAATACGGCGGACAGATTCTTCCGCCAGATTTAATTACTATAATGAATCAGATAAATGATGCTTATGAAGACATTCGCAACACGGATGATTTTAAAAATGAATTAAATGATTTGCTCATTCATTATGTTGGCCGACCTAGCCCAATATTCCATGCTAAACGATTAAGTGACAAACTCGGTGGAGCACAAATTTTCTTAAAACGTGAAGACTTAAATCACACGGGCGCACATAAAATCAATCATTGTTTAGGCGAAGCATTATTAGCTAAGCATATGGGTAAAACAAAAGTTTTAGCTGAAACAGGTGCCGGTCAGCATGGCGTTGCATTAGCGACAGCTTGTGCGCTTGTGGGAATTGAATGTGAAATTCACATGGGTGAAATTGATATTGTAAAAGAACATCCAAATGTAACAAAAATGAAGATTTTAGGTTGTACGTTAATTCCTGTTAGTCGAGGTACTCGTACACTAAAGGATGCCGTTGATAGTGCGTTTGAAGAATATCTTAAAGATCCTGTTAATTCATTTTATGCAATCGGTTCAGTTGTTGGGCCACATCCATTTCCAAAAATGGTAAGAGATTTCCAAAAAATTGTAGGTGATGAAGCGCGTAAACAGTTTATAGATATGCAAGGTAAATTACCTGACATTGCAATGGCGTGTGTAGGTGGTGGTTCAAATGCAATGGGTTTGTTTACCGCCTTTATTGAAGATGAATCAGTTGAACTTGTTGGGGTTGAACCTGCAGGTAAAGGTTTAGATACTCCTGATCATGCTGCAACTTTAACCTTGGGTAGCAAAGGTGCTATTCATGGGTTTGAGTGTTACAACCTTCAAGACAAAGAAGGTAATCCATTACCCGTTTACTCAATTGCTTCTGGATTAGATTATCCTGGTGTTGGACCACAACATTGTTACTTAAAAGATATTAAACGTGTGCGTTATGAATCTATAGATGACAATGAATGTCTTGATGCCTTTATGGAATTATCTCGAGTAGAAGGAATTATCCCTGCTTTAGAAAGTGCGCACGCGGTTGCTTATGCGATGAAAATAGCAAAAGATATGCCAACAGATAAAAATATTTTAATAAATTTATCGGGTCGTGGTGATAAAGATGCAGACTTTGTTGCAGAAAGACTTTCATTGTAAATAAATTATGATGGTTTTATTTTAAATATAATTGTTCGGCTTATGCGTTTGTATAAGCCGACATATATTTGTCGAAATTAAATCATGGTTTATCAGTAAATTCTTTTATCCATTTACCAAAAAAAACATCTGCATATTGATGTAATGTGTCAATCTTCTGTTCTAAATTTAAAATAATATCATCACTTTTTTGGATACAAGGATATTTATTATCCAAATCACTCTTGAATAAATATACCCATTTTTTCACCATATCTATTGTCATTTCTAAATGAAATTGTATTGCAATACTATTTTTAATCGTGAACGCCTGGTTTTTTCTACAGTCGCTATGCAGTAAAACAGTTGCACCGTCGGGTATAGAAAAAGTATCTGCATGCCAATGGAAAGGGATAAATTCTTGAGGAAGATCTTTTAGCCATTCATTATCATAATGCTCAGTATCAGATTTGACTGAATGCCAACCAATTTCCATTGATGGGTCATGAGTAATTTCTCCGCCGAGTGCCGCACTCATAAGTTGAGCACCAAGGCAAATTCCCATGACAGGAATATTTTTATCTATCGCGTTGCGGATAAGTTTTTTTTCATCACTGATCCATTGCAGTGGATCGGTGACATTCATTGAACCACCCATAAAAACAAGACCTGATATATTATCTAAATCTTGTGGTACGGTAATACCTTCATCAATACAGATAACTTCGTAGGGCACATTATTGTTTTCCAGAAAGATACCCAGATAACCCGGCCCTTCACAGTCCACATGGCGAAATATACGAACAGGTTTCATGGTTATTATTTTGGTTTTACTTCAGCATGGTAGGGGGATTCACGTGTTTTATCGTGCGTATGCATTCGATACTCAATAAAATCATCAGCCTTATCAAAAAACATAAAAGGATTGCCTTCTATTTGTTCCTGCATGGTTGCCGTGGTTTTGTCAGCGTAATTATGTCCGGGTAAAATAAGAGTTTCACCGGGCATTTGTCCGAGTTTATTTAACGTGTCATACATCACGTTGGGATCGCCACCTTGTAAATCACAACGGCCACAACCAAATACAAACATGGTATCGCCAGCAATAAGATTGTCATCAATGTGATAACACGCGGAACCGGGAGTATGACCGGGGGTATGCAATATTTTAATCTCGCTCTCGCCAATTTTTATACTATCACCACCGTGATGAAGAGAAGGATGAGCAAGAGTCTCACCCCAAAATTTTGCTTCATCTTTTAATAAATGTAACTGTGCATCGTGATCTTTCAAAATACCTTCAACACCATTGATATGATCAAAGTGACTATGAGTCAGTAAAATGTCAGTAATAGTGACTCCTTTATCTTTTGCCAGTTTTAAAATTTCCGGTACTTCCCAGGCTGGGTCAACAACAGCCGCTTGTTTTGTTTTTTTATCACTAATGAGATAAACAAAATTTTCCATTGGACCAAGTTCAATCGCATCAATGCTGTATCGATCATTATCTACAATTAGGGTCATTTTTGGTTTCCAGTTAATTAAGTATTATTAGTCATATAGTAGCTTGTAGTTGCCAGGCAGGGGAAATATTAAAAATAGCGGCGTAATAGGTAATACCGAGCAGTTAATGTTTTAGTTTTACTACCCCTCCCTTAGGGAGGGGGCTCGTCCCCTTGAAGGGGAGGGAACCCTTAGCCATAATGGGGTACAATTTGCGGCCGTATTTCGAATGATTATTTGTTTTAGAGGATTTGGTCGTGAAAGCAGATTTTTGGCATAACCGTTGGGAAAATAATTTAACGGGTTTCCATCTGGATGAAGTTAATCCGTATTTAAAAGAAAACTGGCCTGTTTTGAATTTAGCGGGGGGATCGCGTGTTTTTGTCCCTCTTTGTGGAAAAAGCCTGGATTTAATCTGGCTAGCTGAACAAGGTCATCAGGTTGTCGGTATTGAGCTGAGTCCCCTGGCAGTAGAGGCCTTTTTTTCTGAAAATAACTTAATAGTCGAACGTAGCCAGGTTGGTGGTTTGGACTATTGGCAATCTGAAAAAATAAGCCTATTTTGTGGCGATTTTTTCGACCTTAACGCCGAGATTTTAGGGCCTGTAGATGCTGTTTATGATCGGGCTTCGCTCATCGCGTTACCACCTGCCATGCGTCAAGATTATGCCGATAAAATGACTGAATTGACCCAATCTGCTCCTAAATTACTGGTAACACTGGAATATGAACAAGATAAAATGGATGGACCTCCGTTTTCAGTGTCGGAAAGTGAGATTCAGACCTTATATCAAGCCAATTACCAGGTAAAACAGCTTTCGGCACAAGATGTGCTTGGTAATAATGAGAGATTTCGTGCTAAAGGGCTGGATTACATGAATGAGTGTATCTACCAACTGCAAAAAATAAGTTAATATTCACCGAATTAAAGTGAAACTTTATTTAAGAAATGTGAACCAGTACCGATATATAGGGCTATGAGAGAAGAATTGAACAAAATTTCAGCAAATAAGCCAGTTTTAGCCCTTTTATTGGCGGGATTGCTATTGGCTGGAATTTCATCTTCTGCGCAGGCTCGAGTATTTCTTTATCAAATGCCTGATGGCAGCCGTTTAATTACTGATCACCCACTTATTAATACGAAAGCTAAGCTGGTTCGCCGAGGAAAAAAACTCGATAACATCGGTCACTATGCTGCACGTCGTACCGTGCGTGCAAAACGACGTATGCGTCTATGGTCATATTTTATTTTTCACGAATCCAAAAAATACGGTATTGATGACTCATTAGTAAAGGCTGTTATTTATACCGAGTCATACTTTAATCCCAATGCAACCTCTCATAAAGGTGCGTCTGGTTTGATGCAGTTGATGCCAGCGACAGCAGAAAAATATGGTGTGAGTGACCTTTATAATCCTAAACAAAATATTGTCGCAGGAATTAAACATCTACGTTATTTGATGACACTCTTTCCTGATAATCTCAAACATGTCATTGCCGCCTATAACGCAGGTGAAAATGCCGTGAATAAATATAATGGTATTCCCCCCTATCGCGAAACGCAGGGCTACGTTAAAAAAGTAATGAAGCACCTTAAACGTTTCCAGTTAGCTTCACGATAAAAACCAATTTTTTCTCATTTTGAGAATTTAAATATCAAAGTATTTTCAAAAAGTAAGGACACTCCTTCTTACTTCCTCTATATTATTTAAAAGATAAAATTATTTCCGCTTAAGAAATTTTATCTTTAACAAAAACACATATAAATAATAATGAATTGAATAACGGTGTATGAATGCTAAGCCCATATCAACTTGTTCGTGTATTTAACAAAGCAAAGGTAGCAGAGGGAAATCAGGCCGTCATTTTTTTATCTTCCAGTCCAATTACTTTACCTCAAAATGAACTTATTCGTCTTAGTGCAGACATACGTAAAGATAAAGGCATAACCACTACTTGCTTTACTGCTGAGCTGGAAGCCGGGCAATATGAAGTGCAGTGTTTTAATAATAAGTCAGCAATACAATGCTGTGGTCATGGAATGATAGCGGCGGCAAAAAATATTTTTGTCGAAAACAAATTATCAAAGATTATTATTAATAAAAACATTACAGCATCACGTGATATTGATGAGGCGGGGAATGATGTTGTTAAGTTGAGTCTGCCACGATTGTACTCAAGGTTACAGATAGTGCCTGACTGGGCGAATGATGTAATTAATTTTGAAAATGAAAAACTAACACCGAATAAATCGGCTATATCAGAAGATGATGATGGGTATTTATTATTAGAATTATCCTCTGTACTGCCGCTTAAAGTATTCCGTGAGATGCAGTTAGATACCAATAAGATTTGTGATAATACAAAACATGCCGTTGTTATCATTCAATTCGATAAAGAGAAAGAATCTTTAGCTATGCGTTATTTTGCTCCACAGTATGGAGTAGATGAGGATGTTGCAACAGGTTCCGTCATGCGTTTTGTTGCGGACTATATAGAAAAAAATTATCAATGTGTACAGCTTGATGTTACTCAATATTCTTCACTTGGTGGGTACATGAAAGTTAACTGTGGAGAAGAAAAAGTTTTTATTACAGCGAATGCAAGCATGGAGACTCAGTAATGAAAAATATTGATCATGATGAAACTGTTAATTTGAGTATCAATGCGATTATAGAAAGGTTTCAATATGTTCGGAAAATAAGTGAGTGGCAATGCGAACCACTACTGATAGAAGATTATGGTTTGCAGGCAATGCCTGAGACAAGCCCCGCAAAATGGCATTTAGCACACACTACCTGGTTCTTCGAAATATTCTTATTAAAACCGCATTTAAAAAACTACAAACCTTTAAATCCGCAATACGAGTATATATTTAATTCTTACTACAATGGTATCGGCGCACAATACCCGCGAGCACAACGTGGTTTGCTATCGCGTCCAGGGGTTGAAGAAGTATACGCATATCGACATTATGTTAACGATGCCATGCTCGAATTATTGTCAGGTCATGAATTGTGTACTGATAATATTCTTAATAATGTAATTTTAGGTTGCCATCACGAGCAACAACACCAGGAATTATTTTTTACAGATTTAAAATATTCATGGTTTCAAAATCCTTTGTATCCAGTATATGTGGAGCGATCACATAATAAGGAAAATGATTTAATACAGGTGATCCCGGCTGCATCTGAAAATGTTCATCAATTTCATAGCCGTTGGGTAGAAATTAATCCAGATTTATATGAAACAGGATTTAACAATAAATATTCATCATCGTTATTGGAAAACTTTTGTTTCGACAATGAATTACCTGAACACAAACATTACATACATGAAGTTTCATTGTCCCAACACCTGGTGACGAATGGCGATTACCTTATATTTATGGAGGATGATGGCTATAAACGTAGTGAGCTTTGGTTGTCAGATGGTTGGGCCTTGCTTCAAAGTAAACAGGGGAAACATGCGCCCTTATATTGGCTAGAGCAGGATGGACAATGGTTTGAATATAGCTTGCAAGGTTTGCAGGTACTAAATTTACAACAACCGGTCTGCCATATTTCTGCCTATGAGGCTGATGCATATGCTCGTTGGAAAGATTGCAGGTTACCGACTGAATTTGAATGGGAAGTATTTTCAAAGCAAACGTCAAACAAAAAAGAAAATAAAAAATCTGGACAATTTCTCGAAAGTAAAATATTTCACCCCGCTATTGAACTGGAAAATAATCCAGCAGTAATGGGAACATTATGGCAGTGGACCAGCAGTGCTTATTCACCGTACCCGGGATATAAGGCTGCAACGGGGGCGATTGGTGAATATAACGGTAAATTTATGTGCAATCAGCTGGTGTTAAGAGGAGGGAGTTGTGTGACGAGCAAAAATCATTATCGACATTCTTATCGCAATTTCTTTTATCCACCAGATCAATGGCAGTTTAGTGGCTTAAGGTTAGCTAAATAACCTGAGTTGTGTATAAAGAAAAGCACATAATTCTTGCGTTTTCAGGGTTGCTAATAGCAGGGAGATTTTAAAACAGAAAGCAATGTAGCCTGGATGCAGCGAAGCGAAATCCGGGAGAGAGAGTTTAAAGGCTGTTTCCCCAGATTACATTTCATCCGGGCTACCGGTTAAAATACTTTATTTATATGAGGCTGATGTTAAATAATAACTATATTTTTCCGTAAGATATTTATATCAACAATAAATAATGAAAGGATAATTTATGAACCAGGTGCTAGCAACAACTGAACTGAATACGGTCTTTGAAGAATGCTTGATTTTAAAGCAGGAATTGATTGATGGCTTGTGTGCGAAGGAAAAATATATAAATCCCAAGTTTTTTTATGATGAAGTTGGCTCTCAACTTTTTGAACAAATTATGCAATTACCAGAATATTATCCAAGCCGAATAGAAATGAGTTTGCTGGAAAAGTATAAACATGAAATTGCCGAAGTATTGGGTGAAAATATTGTACTCATAGAGCCGGGAGCAGGGAATTGCGAAAAAGTACAGTATATATTACAAACACTAAAACCAAAGTGTTATATGCCAATAGATATTTCCGCAGACTTTTTATTTGATTGTGCCAGAAAACTACAGAATAAATATCCCTTTATTAACATTCACGCCGTTGCTGACGACATGAAAGCTAAAGTTGAAATACCATCGGCATTTAAAAACAATGAAAAAATAGTTTTTTATCCGGGCTCAACCATTGGTAATTATAATCCAAATGAAGCGTTAGCTTTCTTAAAGCATGTAAAAGATCTTGTGGGGAAGGGTGGTGGTTTATTAGTCGGCGTTGATCTGCAAAAAGAGAAAGAAGTTTTAGATGCTGCTTATAATGATAAGCATGGTATTACCGCACTTTTTAATTTGAATGTATTAAATCATGCAAATAAATTGTTAGGTAGTGATATAGATATAGACTTGTTTGAGCATGTTGCATTCTATAATGAAGAACAGTGTCGTATAGAAATGCATTTAGAAAGTAAAGCAGAACATAAATACAATATTGATAATGTTAGTCAGTTATGTTTTTCTGAGTTTGAACGTATCCACACGGAATACTCTTATAAATATACTATTGAGAGCTTTTCTGAACTGGCAGAACAGGCTGGATTGAAACTTGAAAAATATTGGATCGATGATGATAAATTATTTAGTGTTCAGTATTATAAAGTAAGCTGAGCTCTGTATAAAAACCGCATGTCATTCCGGTATGCTTTTTCACCCTACGGCATCAATATTTTCTTTACCGTTTACAAGTATGTTGTAGTAACTGGCGGTACCTTTCCATGGACAGATTGTCGTTGAATCACTTTTTTTGAAATGTTGAATATTTAGAGATGAGGATGGAAAGTAATGATTGTTTTCAATAATTATGGTTTTATCACTATCGGCTAAAATCTGATTTCCCCATATCGCCTTCATTATATTCTCCTTTTCTGATATGCCGTATACGTTTAGTATAACAATGCTTTATTCAAAAGGCGGTCTGCTATCTATCATGAGTTTATCCAGCGTTTTCTGTGCCTGGTCAGGATTGGCTAAATCACGAGATTCTATCATTTCACATTCATCTTTTATCATTTGTTCAATTGTTACCGGGTAGTACTTACAGTCATCAGGTCTGTCGTAATAAATATCACAAGTATAAATGTTTTGATTTGGTTGTTTCCGAAGCCACGGACAAAGTTCAAGTTGTTTTCCTGTGGAAGGATCCATCCATATTTTTCCATCATTAACATAATCATATATTTCAGGTCTAAAAACATCCCAAAATTTTATTTCATCTTCAGATACAGACAGACCACCGTTCCCATATTTAGTACAGCATTTACCACATTGATTACATTCTTTCATTTTATTCATTAATCCTTTAATACAAGGTTAACGAGTTTATGATGTTTACGACTAATCATTGAAAAAACCTTATGTTCTTTTTGGAAAGTGACGAGGGCGAATCAAAAACCAGCTTACAACAACCATAAGTCCAAATATTGTATAAGCAACAATAAACACCCATGGTGGAGCCTGGTAGTAAAGAATGCCCTCTAGCCAGTGAGAGATAAAAGAACCAGAATAAGCAACATCACCCGCGCGAGTACGTAACACCATTTCGATTGAAGTGAGTGGGCATATAGAGTTTAACCATGCGAGAAGGACAACCACACTAATTGCGAGAAGGTGCAGTAGTCGAAACCATGGATTTCGCACCCAGGACCACTTAAGAACATTGCCGATAAATATGAAGATAAGCCCAAACACATTAAACATGACGACAAGCACGTGTAGCAACAGAATGGCATCTGCAGCGAGTATGAATAAATCAACATGTTCGAGCATTTTTATTCTCCATACTAATATCGTTATATTTTAACTCTCTTACCATTCAGTGAACACTTAAATCCATTTTTCTCTGCATCGGTATTTTTACATTGCTGTTCACTACTGTCCCGTTAACATATTAGTAATTTATAGTAAGTCACTTATTTTGCGAAACATCAGGCTGTCCGAAGAAATTGAAGACATGAGATCACACAAATCCATATTCGGTGCAATTCCTTCTCCCTCCGGGAGAAGGTTAGGATGAGGGGATAAATAAAACAATGAGTTATATCTATGATGATTCCTTCACCCCAACCCTCGCCCTTGGTAACTGTTCCTGCGTTTCTCTACCTCCTGCGTCCATATAGTCGTACGGGAGAGGGTGTTAACGGGACAGCAGTGACATATATTATAAACTTAATATTTGCTTACTATGATTAAGATAAGTAGTTTTTTATTTATCTTGTATTTTATTTTTAAGGTATGTTATAGCGTTATGTATTTTAATTACTATATGATCAAAAGCATTGTCATCTTCCTTATTATTACTATCAGTTGATTTTTTAGGATGAATTTCATTTTGTTTTGTTTTTATTGTAATTGTTTTTTTTCTTATTTCGAGTTTTTTATATTCGACGAGAGGCTTTGGTTCTGAGCAGCCAATCATGAATAAGAAAAAAGTGATTATTGTTATTTTATGCATAGTGAAGGTTTAGGCAGCTCGCCGCTTGATTTATTATTATTCTTTCTAAGATGCTAAGATGCACTTTTTTTTCTTTTATATCAAGAATTCAGTGGTCAGACTTTGATGTACATCCACAAAAATAATTACAAAACCGATCAAAAACAACAGCTCAGCAAAAACAGGTTAAAGCTCGGAAAAAGCAATCATCATGATGATGAGGATAACCTTGAGATTGCCTGGTCAGTACTGACATGCTTTTTTTAATTTTGAGAGGATACTTTTCTCTGCACCTGTTTTTTTACTGTGTTGCTCTTATAACTCCGACTCGCATCAGGAATGCAATCAGTTCTTTGGCGTGTTCTTCAATCTTATCAATAGATTCATGATCCGCACCCTCTATCAAAAGCAGCTCTATTGAATTTTTCTTGCACTGGTCACGAATGGCTAAAGCATCCGACATCGGTATGGTCTTATCAGCTGTGCCATGAACCAGCAAAACCGGGCACTTGATCAAACAAGTCGTATGCATCGGTGCAATGGCTTCGTAGCGGTGACCAATAATCCGTTCAACATAATGCAGAACGCCTTTAATAAATAACTTAGGTAATGGAAACCGTCCCAAATAGCGGCGCATCATCCATTCGGGATGGGCAAATGTTGCAAGGCTGATTACTGCTGCAACATCATCTCGCCTGGAAGCTTCAAGCAGTACAGCGGCAGCGCCGACGGAGTGGCCTAGCAACACAAACTGATCATTTTGCAGATTCCCCTGACGCTTGATCCAGTTGATCGCCTCGGATACATCTTCGGCAAAGCGTGGCATCGAGGAGAAGTTATCGTCATCACTGCGCCCATGATTACGTGCATCCAGTAACAGTACATTCATCCCGGCGCGGTATAACGGCACGGCCAGTGGCAACATCAACTCTGCATTCGAACCCCATCCATGCATAAGGATGATAGTAGGCGCCATAACTTTATCCAGGCTCGTTGCCGGCAACCACCATGCGAAAA
>JAGLTQ010000142.1 GCA_023135195.1 Gammaproteobacteria bacterium
AACCTACATATTTTTAAAGTCCAGAGGTCATTCAATGGTGACTTCATTCAAGATTGCTAATAATTTATCTACCTGTTCTTCTGTATGAGTGGCAGAAAAAGTAATGCGCAATCGCGCTGTACCTTCAGGTACAGTTGGCGGTCGAATTGCGCTTATTAAAATATTTTTTTCTAATAGTTTTTCACTTAGAGCTAAAGCCTTTTCACTCGAGCCAATTATAATAGGTTGAATAGATGTCATTGAATCAATCAACTCAAAACCTAATTCACTCACACCTTTTCTAAATTGACTAATCAGACTTTGTAACTTTTCTCTTCGCCAACTTTCTTTTTCTAACAACTGCAAACTTGTTCTTGTTGCAGCAGCAACCGCAGCGGGCATTGCTGTAGTGAAAATATAACCACGTGATTTTTGAATTAATGTTTCAATTAAATCTTCACTACCTGTAACAAATGCTCCGGCGGTACCAAATGCTTTCCCTAAGGTACCAACTAAAATAGGGACTTGCTTATTATCAAGGTTAAAGTGTTCAATAACACCTCTACCCTTTTCACCCAAGACACCTATACCATGCGCATCATCGACCATTAATGTCGCATTATTTTTATTTGCTAATTTTACCAGTGTATCTATCGGCGCGAGATCGCCATCCATACTAAAAACACCATCTGTAATAATAAATTTATTATTTTCAGAATTTGATTGCGTTAAACGTTTTCCTAAATGTTCCATATCAACATGAGGAAAACGTATACGCCTGGCACGCGACAATAAAGCGGCGTCTAATAATGAAGCATGGTTAAGTTTATCTTCGTAAATTTCACTGTGCCGATCGCATAAAGCAGAAACAACACCGAGGTTTGCCATGTAACCTGTAGAAAATAGTAAAGCACGCTCAGCGCCCATAAATTCTGCTAGCTCTTCCTCTAAAGCATGATGTTCTGCCGAATGCCCCGAGACTAAATGAGCAGAACCACTACCAACGCCATATTGATCCGCTGCTTTTTTAAAGCATTGAATAACATCGGGGTGATTCGCTAAACCTAGATAATCATTACTGCAAAAAGATAAAACTTTTTTGCCATTAATGATTGGCTCAACAGATTGTGGCGACTCAAGAACTTTACGTGAACGATAAAGATGCTCAGTTTTACTGAGCTCAAGCTGTAAACCCAGTTTATCTAACATTATAAAATCAAAACCCAACGCAAAGGCGCAAAGGCGCAAAGGAACGCAGAGTTTTTAATGAATAATAAACTAAGTTTCATAATTAAGAGTCAATAGAAATAACTAGAGCAATAAAAACCTTATTTTTACCTTTGCGTTGGATCTTTTCTTATATAGCCTTGATACCTAAGCGTTCAAACAACTGCATGTCGTCATTCGTTTCTGGATTTGGTGTTGTTAAAAGCTTATCACCATAAAAAATAGAGTTTGCTCCGGCAAAGAAACACATAGCCTGCATTTCATCACTCATTTGTTCCCGGCCCGCAGATAAACGCACATAGGATTTTGGCATCATGACTCGTGCAACAGCAACACTGCGAATAAATTCCAATGGATCCAGATCATCACCATTTTCCATTGGCGTTCCACTAACACGAACCAACATATTAATGGGTACACTTTCAGGATGTTGTGGTTGATTAGCAAGTTCTTGAAATAAGCCTATACGATCACGGCGGCTTTCACCCATGCCAACGATACCACCACAACAAACATTCATGCCGGCATTTCGAACACGTTGAATGGTATCTAGTCTGTCTTGATATGTTCGAGTGGTAATTACATCACCATAATATTCTGGTGATGTGTCGAGGTTATGATTGTAATAATCAAGTCCAGCTTCTTTTAACTCTTCCGTTTGATTATCGGTCAACATGCCTAAGGTTACGCAAGTTTCCATACCCATGGCTTTAACTTCTTTTACCATTTCAATAACAGGTGCAAGATCTTTATCTTTTGGACTGCGCCATGCAGCCCCCATACAAAAACGGCTTGAGCCATTTTCTTTAGCTATTTTTGCTGCGGCAATAACCTCACTCAAAGGCATCAAAGGTTCATTTTCCAGCTCGGTGTCATAACGCGCACTTTGTGGACAGTAACCACAGTCTTCTGAACACTTGCCGGTTTTAATACTTAGAAGCGTACTCACCTGAACAGCATTAGCATCAAAGTTTTTACGATGTATTGTTTGTGCTTTAAATAATAAATCGTTAAACGGCATATCATATAAGGCTGCAATCTCATCTACCGTCCAGTCGTAACGTAATACCTTTTCTTTTTTTTCTGTTTCACTCATTACGGCACTCATGATGTTTCTCCCACGTTTTCATTAATCACTATTTCAATATCCTGCCAATTTTCTTTTTGACTTTTTATTAATTCCCAAATCGTCCAGGGAACAAGAACCAGGCCAACCACTCCGCCCATCAAAATCCAAAGTTCCCACTCTGTACCAAAAAATGTTCCGACCGGAATGACCACACCTATCATGCCGTAATATCGATAAGCCGCTTGTTGCGTGTAATGTCCTACCAACTCATTCGGATGATGACGCGAAATAATATAAATCATAATTGAAAGGCCAAACCATAAAATAGGCGGCACAATCATGGCGATAAACATGAAGATCATCGATATTCCCTCATGCTCGCCAAGCAAAATAATAGGGGCAATAATTAAGCCGGGCATTAGAGACAATAGGTTGCCAAAATTAAATAACCGGGCAAACATTCGAGCATTTTTTGCAGGAATGATTTTTGTCTTTTCTGTTATTTCATTCATGTTAATTGAAGCTTCATTTGGGATTGTCATGGTTATTTTTTCAGTACTCAGAGGGTTATTCAGTTACAATTTGGTGCTTTTCACAGTAACGTGAATGATAAACACCTTAGGTTAGGTGTCAACTGATATGGATATCAATGATTTACAACTGGTTAAAAAACAACCTTTCCAGCCTATTTATAAAGCAGTGCTTATTATGTCTAAGTCCTACCAATAATAGCCACTTACTCTGCTCAGGCTGTGAGAAGGATTTGCCTGAGAACAAATTTCACTGCATTATTTGTGCAATTCCTTTTGTCGCAACCCATACAACTCATTCGCCACTTATTTGTGGAAAATGCCAAAAAAAACCTCCTTTTTACACAACGAGTCTAATTCCCCATATTTACACATCACCACTGAAGCAGCTCATTAGCAACTTAAAATTTCAGGGCAATCTCACTCATGCCCCATTGTTAGCTCAGAGTTTTATTCAGTTTGTCGAACACCGTAAAAATAACTTACCGGAGTGTATAATTCCTGTTCCATTACATTCACAACGCCTGCATGAGCGAGGCTTTAATCAGGCATTGGAATTAGCCCGTATTATCGCAAAACAACTCAATATCCCGCTCGATTACGCACTTTGTCAGCGTAATAAAGCCACTCCATTTCAAAGTGGTTTAAGTGCAAAAGAACGTAAACAAAATCTGAAAAATGCATTTAGCCTGACAAAAAAACATTCATATAAACATGTCGCCATATTTGATGATGTTGTGACTACAGGTACAACCGTTAATGAATTAGCAAAACAATTAAAACAAAATGGTGTTGAAACAATAGAAGTGTGGGCGATCGCCCGTACACCGAATAAACAATAATCTGAGCCACCAAGAGACAAAAAACTACGATAAATATTTTCTAGAGTAAAATTTTCGCACGGCTAACGAGAAACCTTAGAGCAAGGAAAAAGTCGACGAAAAAGCTGACGAGCCCATGGACGGGCGAAGGTAGAGCAACGCAGGAGCAGTTGCCGAGTTTACATATAGGCCGTTCTCGCACATCCCTGTGCTTCACGGCATTCGAACATCGTGTTCAGCATAAATGAAGATTTTAAGGAGGTTTTTGACGCCGCTATCAGGTTTCTCGTTAGCCGTGCGGAGATTTTTAGAAGTTTAGGTAGAAATCGACAAACGGCCCATTAACTTCATAATCCGCACCAGTATCAGTAGTCGAATCAAGCTTAAATTGCTGATGCTGCCAACCACCTTGCAAGCCTAAGCCTTTACGCCATTCGTAAGAAACCTTGGCGCGATAATCAAAAACCTGGCGAGTATTTGTATCGAGACGACTGCCCTCGATACCAGCAGATAAACCCTTCAGCGGAAGCGAATACAATGCAGACGCATGTAATAAGGGTAATACTTCCTGAAAACGACCGTTTTCTGTATTTTCAGTTGAATTTGTAAAACCAGATAAATGACGTAATGTTACACCTAGATCAATATTCATATTTTTTGTTTCCCACGGATATGTCCATGTTGCATCAAACTGTGCAAATTCCAGTTTAGTACTATTTAATGAAGGAACAAATTGAAATGACTGATCAGAATTTTGAATATTTGATAGATGGTTAAACTTAAAATTAAGTAAGGACTCACTTTGCTCAGCAACAAGGGCACCTGCAAACAGCATTGCTATCAATGCTAAAAGTTTTCCTATGTTGTTGATATTTTTGCTCATAAATCAAGATAATCAAAGTTTAATTAAAAATTAGCTCATCCGTAAGCTACTTGAACTTGCGGGGGATGATTGCACGAAAATTATAGCTGAGAGCCTGTGCTGAAACTAGCTAGTTGTTCTCATAATTGTAATTTTTTTGTTAATTAACCTGAACTCTGGATATGGAAACCTATATTGATTCGCCCACCGGAATCCAAAGCTTGGCACACTGGATTCCCGCTCGTTTGTACCCGAAGGGTGAAAAGCATGCGGGAATGATGAGCTCTTCTTATCCCAAGTTCGGGTTAATTACTAGCTTTCAGGAAAACCAATTTCCTTCAATGCTGAAACTCTGTTGTTGGTAAACTTAACTAAACCCGCTTTTAAACTCCCTGTTTTCTGAGCGCGCTGATAGGCATCCAGCGCCTCTTTATTTTTACCCGATTTCTCTAATGATATTGCTAAACCTAACCACCAGATGCCAACAGATGACTTTTCTTTGACCAGCTGTAAATAAATCGAAATTGCTTTTTTATGATTTTTGACTCGCTGGTACGTTGCAGCTAATAAAGCATGGTAATCAAGATCAACATCTAATGCCTTGGCACTGTTTTCTAAAACTTTTATTGCTAATCGTGGATTATTTTGTTCGAGTAACACGCGGGCATATAATTTTGCGAACAATGAATACGTTGGTACCACTCTTATACCTTCACGTAAAAGTTCAGCCGCCTCTACATAGCGCCCTGATTTAATATAAATTCCGGCTAACATTTCACGAGACTTTAAGTGTGGTGCATAAAGTGACAATGATTCACGTAAACGTTCTTTACCTTGACGCATACGACCTTGCTGTAATGCGAGGTAACCTTTTTTATATTCTATTTCTGCTAACTGTTTATAATTTAGTGGGCGATGTTTTTTATTTAGTTTTATCGGAGTATCGTTTTCAACCTCTTCGGTATCAACAACATTGTCCGTTTCAATTGCTTCAGCATACGCTTGATTTGATGTAGTACTACTTTTTGTTTTTATACTTGTTTGTTTTTTAGTTACAGTTCGCTTTCTTGCTTTAACATGTTTTACTTTGGTACTTTTTTTATTATTTTTTACAACAACAATTTGTTTGTTTGCAGCTGAGAGCCATTCTTCTTTAAACTCTGATCTTTCCCAAAATAAGTACGCAACAAGAAAAATCAGTGCTACCAAGATAGTAATTAAAGCAACCGTCTGGAAATTAAAATTTCTGGAAGCAGGCCGGGTCTCCCAGGTGATATTATTACTTAAAGATTCTGACGTTTCCAAATCACGAGAACGACGTTTCTCGAGATCTTTTAACATTTGATTAATAAGGCTCATGTCGTATCTGCTCTAACTTAGCGAAGCAAAACGAATGTAGTGAGAGAAACAACAAGCACCGCAGAAAAAACGGCTAACCATCCGGGTTTCTTTTTGTCCGCGCTGCGCAGCTGAGCATCTTCCGTATCTTTAATTGCAGCACGCATATTTTTATTATCAACATACTTAGTACCTTCACCATAAGCAGACATCATTGATTTATGTGAAAGGATATTTATTAAACGAGGTATACCGCGACTGGCTTTAAACAAACTTCTCATAGCCTTAACTTCAAACAAGTTTCCACCTTTATAGCCAGCAATACCTAACCGATGTGTTAGATACAACTCCATTCCTTCTCTATCAATAGGTTTTAATTTATATGAGAAAGTAATGCGCTGTTTTAATTGACGAACATTTTTTTCATTCAGACGCTCATCCAGTTCTGGCTGACCAAATAAAATAACCTGTAATAATTTTTCTTTTTCTGTTTCCAGGTTTGTTAACAGACGCAAAGCTTCCATTGTTTCAACCGGCATCGCTTGCGCTTCATCAATACATAAAACGACATTTTTTCCATCAGCTGTTAACTCAAGCAAACGGTTGCTAATCATTTTAAGTAATTGATGATGACCATAGTGCCTACTCATATCCAGACCAAGTTCATCCGCCACCGCGCTTTGCAAACCGTAAGGCGTCAACATTGGGTTGGGGATGTATGCCGTAACAAACCGATCTTCAACAGTATTTAATAACTTGCGACAAAGTATGGTTTTACCAGTACCTACTTCACCAGTAACTTTGACAAAACCTTCACCTGTACGTAACGCAACCAGCAAAGTATTTAAAGCTTCTGAATAATGTCCGTGCGCGTAGAAATAACTGGTGTCAGGAGTTATTGAAAAAGGTGCTTCTGTTAAACCAAAGTATTCTTGATACATACTCGTTACATTACCCGTATAATATTTACTATTGCATTCTTACTTGTTTAAGACGTGATTTCATACGATTCACCTGTGTAGCCATTTGTTGTTCGTTATCAATTACAATAGGTTTTAATAAAATAACCAGTTCACTTTTTACCGTGATATCCTGTCTATGAGTAAATAACTCACCCAATAATGGAATGTCACCTAACAAAGGAACTTTTGATACATTTTGTTCGATTCTGTTTTGCATCAGACCACCAATAATGACAACCTGACCACTTGTGGCGCGAATAATACTGTCTGATTCCCGTATTGAGCTTACCGCTAAAGGCACACTTAAAGCGGTACCGGAGGCGACACTAATATTCTTAACCTTTTCTGTAACCATGCTCACTGAAGGATGCACATGTAAAATTATTTCACCGTTCTCGCTGATCTGTGGAATGACATCTAAAGCAACACCGGAAAAGAACGGCGTTAATTCAACATTGCTTGATGTTGATGCTGTTGCTGTCGTTGTGCTGGTATTACTCTCCACATCAGTAATAAAAAATTCATCTTTACCAACTTTAATAACGGCTTTTTGATTATTAACGGTTGATATTTGCGGACTAGATAAAACCTGTACATCACCTTGCGTTTTTAACAATTCAATAAAAGCCGTAAAATCAGAGCCTATATTTAATGCCGCTGTAAACATTCCACCAAAGGCTGAAGTTGCGGTACCAGCGAGTTGTGCCAAAGCAGTTGGATTTAAATCTCCTGTATTACCCGCAATACTGGTCACACCTGAACCACTAAAAATACTGCCGCCACCTGTTTGGCCGATTAGTGCACTGTTATTTCCCGATGCAGCTAATGCTGCCCAATTAATACCCGTTTGAAAACGTTCACTCAATTCAACTTCAAGAATTTTAGCTTCAATAATCACCTGGCGCTGAACAAAGCTTTGTGTTTTCTTAATGAATTTTTCTACTGCACGTAATTCATGTGGCATTGCACGTACAACAACCATACCTGATTGTGGACTAACAACAACATTTCGCCCTTCTTTATTGCCAACAAGCGCGGTTAAACTTTGTTTTAATTCAGCCCAAAAATCTGACTTACTAGCCGTACTAATACTACTTCCAGAAATACTTTGTGACCTGTTTGCCGTTGTACCTGAACCGCTTACAGATTCAGTTACCTGACCAGAGCTAACGCTCATCTTTGAACCACCGCTACGATTTACATTGAGGTAATTCATGGTGAATATGCGAGTACGCATTGTATTTGAAAATACACTGTAGCCGGTTTTGGTTTTCTCAAAATCATAACCATATACATCGCGTACAACGTCCATAACTTCAGCTACGTTGACATTTTTTAGGTCCAGAGTAATACGACCTCTAACCTTTGGATGTAAAACCATATTATGGTTACTGTCTTCAACTAACCCCATGAAAAATTGACGAACTTTTGCACGATAAACTTTAATATCAAAACGTGGTTCAACATCAATGCTACCCACACCAGGCGCGCTTAAATTAATATCAGGTAATAAGGCTAATGCAACTTCATCTTCAGATGCTGATTGTTCTGTTCTCGTTGCTGCTGTCATTGCTGTCGACTGACTACTCTGAAATGCATCATTAATCATTTTATCCAGAGCACTAACTTCTTTTGTTTCGGATTGACTGGCACAGGCACTCAATAACATGCAGGCCATGCTAATTGTCATCCAACGAATTATATTGTTACTATTTTTCAAACTGCTCTCCGCCTAATCTTTAGATATAAAGATAGTCAAAATTTATATTTACCGTTTAACAACTTTCTTCGAAACACCTGAAACAAGTCTTATGGTAAAAATCTTACCCTTCTTTTTTAATTTTACTGAAGAAGAATATATGGCAACGATTTCTGCTCCATTAACTGTATCTCCAGTTTCAACTGAGCGATCATTCACTACTGCAGATCGACGCGATGGCGATATACGAACTGAAGATAATAAAAAATGTATTCCGGCCGTTGCCTTTTGCCCACCCGGTAAAACCAGGCGATAACCTGGAGGACGTGTTGGATCATCCAGCTGTGCTTGTACCGTCATTGATACAAAAGAAACCATCAACATAAATAAGCTAAATAATAATGTCTTTAACTTAAACACCAATCCAGCCCTCATGAAAACTTAATGTATGCACCGTTATGACTATTTTAGAAACTGGATATTTATCGACATTTAATTCCAACACATCCCAGTAAAAATTCCACGGCAATTTATCTAAGGCCTTGAGATATTTTAAAGTGCTTAAGTAAGAACCTTTAAATTCAATCTGCATACCATGGCGATAAATACCCAACGTTTCTGCTTCTTCACCTTCTTTTGCTTTTATTGGCGATAAAGGTTCCGCACCTAAACTTTGTACTCGCTGCAATTTTAAATCTGTATTTTGTGCCAGCACCACTTCCAATACTTTGGCCATTTGTTTTGGTTCAATCAAGCCATGCATTTTTTCTTTTAACTGAATATTTAAATTTGAAATCTGTTCATCAAGCAATTTAATTTTTTGCTTTTCCTGAAAACCAGGATCACGATTTTTTTTAGTTTTTAATATGACAATTTGACTTTCAAGTTGTCTCGTTTGCGTTTGTAAGCTTACAACTTGCTTGTCTATCAAATCGTATTGCTGATTCAGAGGAGAAATAAGCAACTCAACAAAAACGATAATAATTGCAACAACAGATAAAAGCATGACAGAAATTCGTTCACGCTCATTTAAGGCGTCAAACTTTTCAAATAACGTCTGTGATTGTGTCTTTATACTCATTACGGCGCTGTATCATCCGTTCTTTTATTTTGCAAACTGAAGTTAAGCCACTGTTTTTTCTTTTCTTGTCGGGTCATCACTAAACTTTGAAACTCGGTACCGGCAAACGCTTTTTCAGCGGATAAACGTTGTAAATATCTTGGTAGTAATTCTGCTTTAGAGGTCGTACCTTGCAAAGAAATATTTGTACCACCTCCTGCTATGCGAATTTGTGTAAGCCATAAACCTTCGGTACGTTGTCGAGCAAATCCACTGATGTGCTCAATGAATCCTTTGGTATTACCGAATTCATCTCGACTTAAAATTCCAACCACCTTTTGCTTATTAGATAGCTCTTTCGTTTTATCCATAATTCGTTTTGCCAGCGCTGCATCTTTTTTTCTTAAGGAAAGTTCAGCTTGTATTTTTTGTAACTCAGCCATGACTACTTTTTGTTTTTGTTGCTTTTCGACCAGGCTGTTCTGATGCTGTTGCAACTGAAAATATCTAAAACCAGCAGCAGCTGAAAAAACAATAAGTAAAATAATGCTCAGCTGCGTCAACATTAACGCCGAATAATTTAGCTTTACCGTCTTTAATTCTTCCTGGTATAAATTTACTTGTTGCATACTCAAGCCGCTTCACCTTGCCCTTGTTGCTGGCTTAAAGAAGCGTGTTCATCTGAGGTTGATTCTTTTAATGCCGCACCAATTGCAAAAAAACAATTTACCTGATCTGCTTCACTCATTGGTGCATGCATATCAAGCACGGCATTTAAATTAAGCAAACGCACTTGCAAACCAAGCGCACTGGCGAGGTACTTAATCACACCGGGAATTTCAAAGGGTAATGGAGCAATAACCAGACTATTAATCGCTGGTTTAGCAAAATGACTTTCATAATAATCAAGCGAACGCTGCACTTCTAAAACAATCGCATCAAGTGAACGTTGCTGCTCGGGAGACATACCTTGTTCCAGCGATAAACCATCTACCTCATTTGGATCTTCACCCAGTATAGAATTCGTACTGCTGTTAGTAGCAAGCGATGAATAACCAACATCAATATTACGCGCTAAATAAAGCGTTGAATCTTGTGTTAATGTCATTACAGCATTGTTTGCATCAAGTTTTAGCAAAGCAACACCCTGATGATCTTCTGGTAACAAGGCGGCAATATTACGCATCACTAATTCGGCAATATCAATACTTTCCACTTCAAGGTTTTGTTCTCCTAAAATCTGGATACGTTGTTTTAACAACTCTTTTTCTGCAGCAGTTACATACACTAACGGGGCACGGCCACGTTCTTTTTGGCCCGGGATTTCAAAGACATCAACAATGGCATTATTCACATCGAAGGAAAGGCTGTCTTTTATGCGCCAGCGTACAGCCTGGCGAAGTTCATCATCGGCAACTTCTGGTTTTTCTAACATCACCAAAGTTGAATCTGTTGGCAATAAGGTTGTGACGACTAAAAAATCTTCACACTTATTCTTTTGCAGAAACTTTTTAAGCGTGTTGCTGGTTTCTGCTTTATTCTCAATAGCTGAATAGTGGAAAGATTGAAGGGTAGGTGGCTGGCCGACATTACGGAATATGCATGCGTGTGTAATACCTTCCTCAGAAAGTACCAATGCATTCGTTCCCTGACCGCGTTTTTTCTTTTTAAAGAAATTGAACACCCAGCCCCCAACTCTATAATTTACATCAAGACACAAATATTTAACATTTGACTCTAGCTTTCTTTCGTAAGCCTATGTTTTTACAAAGATTATAGGTCAACTTATTGCATTTGCCTATATTGTGAAGGCCTTTACAAGGCAAACAATTGTAAACTAAATATAACTTGCCACAATTCCAATAAACACTGCGGCTCCCAACCAGTTATTGTTTAAAAAAGCACTTATACATAAGGCTGGCTGGCGATAGCGAATTAAATATTGCTGGTAAATCATCAACGCTGCCGCGATAGCTATGGCAACCATGTAGGTCTCACCCAGTTGAGCCTGCTCCCCTGTCAAATAAAGAGCGAAAAGCATCATCACTTGCAGGATGCCTATAATGACGCGATCTGCATCACCAAAAAGAATAGCCGTTGATTTTACGCCAATTTTCAGATCATCCATGCGATCTGCCATTGCGTACATGGTGTCGTAAATGACCGCCCAAAGTACAGTGACAACATAGATAAGCCAGGCAATTTTTGGCACGCTATTGGTTTGTGCTGCAAAGGCCATGGGCACCGCCCAGCCAAATGCCATACCTAAAACGATCTGTGGCATATGTGTGTAACGCTTCATAAACGGATAAATTCCCGCCAGCACCACACCGCCTAGTGACAACAGAATGGTAAATGTATTCATGGTCAGCACAAGCAAAAATGCACTAAAACACAAAGCCATAAATAACAGCATCGCTTCATCAGCCGTTACTCTTCCGGCTGCAATGGGGCGATCTTTTGTTCGATTTACCCGGGGATCTATTTCCCGATCAGCATAATCATTGATCACACAGCCTGCCGAGCGCATTAAAATAACACCCAAAATAAATACCGTTAACACTCCAGGATGAGGAACACCCTCTGCGGCAATCCACAACGCCCACAATGTTGGCCACAACAGTAAAAAAATACCTACGGGTTTATTTAAGCGAGCTAAAACAGCATATTGATATGCTCGTTGTCGAATATGCGGCCAGTTAATACCCGGTTTTAAATGATTTTTCATAATTGTATATTTTCACTTAATTAAAATAGAGGGTAAAAAAACTTCATTTACGAGTAGTGGCTTTTTATGTAAATAAAAAATAGAACGTCGTCCCCAAACTGTATCCGGTGGATGGGCTAAACACCCTGTTGCGCAACTAAACATGCGCTGGCCCTTTTTTATTTCAGCAACTTCCAGTTCATCACGCTGAATTTTTGGATCAGAGAATAAAATTTCGCCTAAAGGTCGATTACCTAACTTGCCAAGAAAACGTCGTGGCCCGGTTAATGTTTTACGTGGTAAAACACTGCGTGCAAACACCCATGGTTCGTCACCGCAATAAAGTAAAACTTCTCGAATTAAAGCAAGATGCTCAGGATGTGCACCTAAGCGAAGTGCTTCATTTAACATTGGCCGTTGCCATTGTTGCGATAATACTTCGACTCGAAATTTTTTTGTACAGCGTTGTAAAATTCGACGTGTTAATGATCCATGCTCAAACAACCAGGGGGCAAGCTCAACCGGTACAGAATGACTCATTAACATATCGTGGCCACGCCATACTGGCTCTAAAACATGATTGCCAAAATTGTTATGTATTATCGATTTCAAGGTTGTCTCAAATTCATTTTATATTTAACGATCAACATCGTATGCAGTCATTCCGGTATGACTCTAACTGGAACCTACTGAATTTAAACTACTGGATTCCGTCCTTAGGTCCGTAAACGGTGCGTCCATGCACCACTTCTCCCGCTGAAAGCACTCGGGAATGACGTGCGTTATTCAGCCACAGTCAGAATAGTTAAACCACAGCATATTTTGCTGCTTGCCCTATCCAGCGCTTTATTAACGGTTCAACCGCTTCTGGATAATGCCGGAAAATTTGATCTGCCATTTCTGCTACAGGAGGAATCAATTCCTGGTCTCGTTGTAAATCAGCAATACGCATTTGCATCAAACCCGTTTGCTTTATGCCAAGCACTTCACCTGGCCCGCGTAACTCCAGATCTTTTCTGGCAATTTCAAAGCCATCATTGGTTTCACGCATAACCGCTAAGCGTTCTCGCGCGGTATCCGATAAAGTACCATGATACATGAGTACACAGGCACTTTCCTGAGAACCACGACCTACCCGACCTCGCAATTGATGCAATTGCGCCAAACCTAATCGCTCTGCATTTTCAATAATCATTAGACTTGCATTGGGTACATCAACCCCGACTTCAATAACAGTAGTGGCAACCAATAAATCGACTTCACCAGCTTTAAATTCAGACATCACTTTTTCTTTTTGCTCTGCTTTCATACGACCATGAACCAGCGCAACACGTACCTGAGTTAATGCTTCAGCAAGTTTGTTGGCAGTATCTTCTGCTGCTTGTGCCTGTAATGTTTCTGACTCTTCAATTAAAGTGCAAACCCAGTAAATTTGTCGACCTTCAGTACAAGCTTGTTCTGCCCTTTGCACAATCACATCGCGTTTTGATTCAGGTATAACAACTGTCTCAACGGGTATACGACCCGGAGGTAATTCATCAATGACTGAGCAATCCAGATCAGCATAGGCTGTCATTGCCAACGTTCGTGGTATAGGTGTTGCGGTCATTATAAGTTGATGAGGATGACCATCCTGTTTGTTACCTTTCTCTCTTAATGCTAAACGTTGATGCACGCCAAAACGATGCTGCTCATCTACAACAATTAAACCTAACCTAAAAAACTCAACACCTTCCTGAAACAATGCATGTGTACCAACAATAACCTGTCCCTCAGAACTACCAATTTTTTCAATCGCCTCCCGTTTTTCCGCTGCTTTTAATTTTCCGGATAACCAAACAACATTGACACCTAAAGGTTCCAGCCAGCTTTTAAAGTTTTGAAAATGTTGTTCTGCCAATAATTCAGTGGGCGCCATAATCGCGGCCTGGTATCCAGACTCAATCGCTTTTAACATGGCCAAAGCAGCAACCACTGTTTTACCTGAACCGACATCGCCCTGAACTAAACGCTGCATTGGATAGTTTTTTTCCAAATCAAAATTAATATCTTGCACAACTCTTTCTTGTGCGCCGGTTAATTTAAACGGTAATGCTAATAAAAATTGTTCTATTAAATTCGTTTGTTTTATTAAAGCAGGTGCTTTTTCTTTTTGCATCGCAACGCGTAATTGTCGCAAACTAAGATGATGCGCTAAAAGTTCTTCAACAATTAAACTTTGTTGTGCCGGATGTTTTCCATCTGAAATATCTTCTAATTGCGTATCCACGGGTGGATTATGAATATACAACAAGGCTTCTTTAACCGTAGGCCAGTGATATTTTTTTAATAACTCAGCGGGAATTAAACCTGGAAGAGATAGTTCATTATTTTTAAGTTTTGCGATGACCTGAGACATCACGTTTCGCAAAGTTAATTGATGCACACCTTCCGTGGAGGGATAAATCGGAGACAGGTTTTCATCTAATACAATCTCTTCATTTTCTTTTATAAACTGGTATTCCGGATGAGCCATTTCAAAGCCCACTTTTCCTCGCCGAACCTCGCCATAACATAAAAGTTTAGTACCACGTTTTAATTGATTTTTTTGCGCGTTACTAAAATGAAAAAAACGTAAGGTGATAAAACCCGTGCCATCTGATAAACGTGTTAACAACATGCGTCCACGCCCATACTTTATTTCACTAAGTTGAACTTCTCCAGCAATTTGGCACTCCATACCCGCCCGTAAAGAACCGATAGGGTAAATATGAGAGCGATCCTGATAGCGTAAGGGTAGATGAAAAAGCAAATCTTCCTGATTATGAATATCCAGGCGTAACAATTTCTCAGCCACTTTAGGACCAACACCTTTTAAGTTTAAAAGTGAATTTGAATCAGTTGCAGTATATTTCATTTTAAATATTAGCCACGAAGGGCACGAAGAACACCAAGGTTTCAATATTAAACTATAAGAATCACGGTGTTAACATAGGGCAAGGGCATACTTTGCTTAAACAAAACTAAGCTCTTACCCCTGCGCTCCTTTGTCGGTTCCGTCATTCACGCCCTAAGCAAAGCGAAGTAGTACCTGATGGACTGCACATTTGCAGTTCTGAGGTAAAACGCGCAGCGGTTCTACAGTGCTCCTTGAACTCACCTACATGAAATTCGTAGGTTGGCTCAAGCGCAGTGAAGCCAACGATGCTTTTTGTTAAAACAAGATCAAAAGAATTTTTACTTCTACGTTCTTAGCACCTTTACCATGAATGCTCTTTGTTGGTTTAGTCATATAATCCCTTAAACCAACCTACAAAAAATTTCACATAACACAGTGGTTAATTTTTTGTTCTTCTTCGTGCCCTTTGTGGCTATTTATTATTCTAATTCCAATACCGCATCCATTTCAACTTGCGCATCTTTAGGCAATGAAGCAACACCAATCGCAGCACGCGCTGGATAAGGTTCTGTAAAATATTCAGCCATCACTTCATTTACTGTAGGGAAGTGACTTAAGTCTGTTAAAAAAACATTTAGCTTAGCCACATCTTTTAAATCACCACCCGCCGCTTGCGCTACGGCTTTAAGATTATCAAAGACACGACGGATATTTACAGAAATATCACCCTCAACCATTTCCATTGTTTCTGGAACCAAAGGAATTTGCCCCGACATATAAACCGTTGTGCCAACTTTAATAGCTTGTGAATAAGTGCCAATTGCTTGAGGTGCTTTATCCGTTTTAATTATTTCCCGCGCCATCTTGTTCTCCTGAATTTGTTAATTATTATGTATGACGGATAGTGAGAAGCTATAGAACAAGGCAAAAAGCAACGAAAAAACGAAGTGTACGATTAGTACATGAGTATTTTGAGTTGATTTTTCGTAGCGCCCCTCATTAAATATAAATAGAGGGTAAACGCCGTTATCTAGCTTCTCACTATTAGTCCTTTATTTAAATGCTTTGCACGGATAACGAGGTGCTATAGAACAAGGCGAAAACTGACGAAAAAGCGGAGTTTACACGTAGTAAACGAGCATTTTGAGTTGGTTTTCAACGCTGTTATCTAGCACCTCGTTATTCGTGCGGAGCATTTATTTGTTGATGCGTTGAATTCGTATTACCTCTTCCATCTTCCTCAACTCCCGCATTATTCTTGCAAGATGCTGTCTGTTTTCGACCATAACGGTAAAACTTAATGTTGAATGAGTACCGTCTCGTTCAACGATATTTACATTTTCAATATTCGCTTCCATACCGGCAATAGTTGATGCCACTCGCGCTAAAACACCTCGCCGGCTTATTACCAGCAAGTTGATATCAATGGGAAAATCTCCGTGAATATCATCTTCCCATTTAACATCCAGCCATTTTTCAGGCTTACCACGAAACTCTGCGACATTCTTACAATCCTGAGTATGGATAACAATACCGCGACCTGCGGTAATAAAACCTAAAATGGGATCTCCAGGAATTGGACGGCAACATTTTGCATAATTAATAACCGCGCCTTCCGTCCCTTTAATTGCGAGTGGTTGTGACTTTAACTCTTCATCTTTGTTACTGCCCGTACGTTCACCCATTTTTTTACGTATCTGCGATAAGGCTAAAGCCACAACGATAGGAACATGATTACCTAGACCAAGCGCACAATACATATCACTAATACTTACAAAACCTTGCTCTTCACTCACTAATTGAACTTCGTCTTCTGGAATAACATCAATAGAGGTACCGTGTACTGCAAGGCATTTATTTAATAATCGTTTGCCCAGTTCTTCTGCTTCATCATGATGCAGCTGATGTAAATAATGACGAATATTGGTACGGGCTTTTGCTGTGAATACAAAATCCATCCAGATTGGATTGGGGGATGCTGTTGGTGCAGTAATAATTTCTACCGTTTGCCCCGTGAGTAATTTTGTTCGCAGCGGAACTAACTGACGATCAACTTTTGCTGCAACACATTGATTACCAACATCGGTATGCACTGCATATGCAAAATCTACCGCCGTTGCACCACGCGGCATTTCCATAATCTCACCTTCTGGCGTAAAGACATAAACCTCATCAGGGAACAAATCAATTTTAACATTTTCCAGAAACTCCATTGAGTTTCCGGCATGTTGTTGTAATTCCAATAAATCATGCAGCCAGCGGCGCGCTCTTACTTGTGCACTGTTACTCGCAGCCTCGTCATCATTTTTATATAACCAATGAGCAGCAATGCCTGCTTCTGCCACTCTGTCCATATCTTCGGTGCGAATTTGTACTTCAATAGCAACACCATATGGACTAAACAAAACAGAGTGCAGTGATTGATAGCCATTCGATTTGGGAATCGCAATATAATCTTTAAACTTGCCCGGTACAGGTTTATATAAATTATGTACTGCACCTAAGACGCGATAACACATATCAACGGAGCTAACGACAATACGTAATGCATACACATCCATTACTTCGCTGAAAGAAAGCTGCTTATTTTTCATCTTGTTATAAATACTAAAAAGATGTTTTTCACGGCCAATTACTCGACCGACAAGTCCTTCCTGACGCATGCGTTCTAAAATAGATTCTTCCAGTTTGCTGACTATTTCTTTACGATTACCCCGTGCTTTTTTTACATTTTCATCTATTACCCGGTAGCGCTCTGGATACATGGCCACAAAACCTAAATCTTCAAGCTCAAGGCGCATACGATTCATACCCAGACGATGAGCAATCGGTGCATAAATTTCTAATGTTTCACGTGCAATGCGGCGGCGTTTATCCGGACGCATAATGCCAAGGGTGCGCATATTATGCAGGCGGTCGGCAAGCTTAATGAGTATGACGCGGATGTCTTTCACCATCGCCAGCATCATTTTTCGGAAGTTTTCTGCCTGTGCTTCGGCCTTACTGGCAAATTCTATATGGGTAAGTTTACTGACACCATCGACTAGCTCGGCAACTTCTTCTCCAAAGCGTTTTTCAACCTGGTCTTTGGCGAAGGGAGTGTCTTCAATAACGTCATGTAATATTGCGGAGATAATACTTTTTTGATCCATGTGCATTTCTGCAAGGATGCGAGCAACGGCTAAAGGGTGGTAAATATAGGGTTCACCAGTTTGACGAACCTGACCGTCATGCGCTTCCGCGCCAAAAAGGTAGGCTTGGTAGACTTCAGCCACTTGCTCCATCTCGAGATAGGTCTCGAGCATTTCACACAGGTGGCTTATTCGAAAGGCAGTGGGATCTTTTTGATATAGCGAGGCATTACCTTTTTCAGGGTAATTTTTATTCCGCGCTGTTTCCTGTGATATCTGAGTCACTGCTGCCTGTGTCTCCACTTAATGCTGCTTTAATTGCTGCTGCCATATCAAGTGTATCAGATTCTTTCATTTCACCTGATTCTTCTGCGCCGTCTTCAGAGTCAACTTCTGTAAACTGCTGTTTTTCAGCTGCTTCTGCTTCATCCAGAATTTGCTCGTCGATTAAACCTGCTGCGATTTCACGTAAAGCGATAACAGTAGGCTTATCATTTTCTGGATCAACAAGAGGATCTTTACCTTGTGCAAGTTGGCGTGCACGTCTTGCAGCTAATCGAACCAATTCAAAACGGTTATCAACATTTTCAAGACAATCTTCAACAGTTACTCGAGCCATCTGGCAAATCTCCAAAAAACAATAAATCCCGGAAAAGGGGACAAAATCAAAAAAGGTCGGCAAGTATACCGATCAGATGCTGTTTAATCCAGCAACTCTTTTAATAAGGGCGCCAAACGCTGTGTTTGAGCCTCATATCGATAACGGCGCGCTAAAACAATACTCTTTAATTCAATAAGGGCTTTATCAAAATCATCATTAACAACTAAATAGTCATATTCTGAGTAATGAGATGTTTCACTTTTAGCATCTCGCATTCGACGCTGGATGATTTCATCACTGTCCTGACCACGACCACGTAAACGTTCTTCCAGAGCAGCTTGTGATGGCGGTAAAATAAAAATATTGACCGCGTAAGGAAGTTGTTTGCGAACCTGAGCTGCACCCTGCCAGTCAATTTCCAGGATAACGTCTTCACCTTGACTGAGCTTATCTTCGATATTAGCAATCGCTGTGCCGTAAAAATTATCAAATACCTGAGCATGCTCTAAAAACGCACTTTGCCCAACCATCGAAACAAACGCTTCCTTATCAATAAAATTATAATCGATACCATCTTGTTCACCCTCACGCATCGCTCGCGTGGTGTGTGAAACTGAAACACCAATATTTTTAGTTTGCTCTAATAATGCTTTAACCAGACTTGTTTTACCTGCTCCTGATGGTGCAGAAATAACAAATAATGTACCTAATGGATCGTTCATTTTTTAAACTCTTATTAATAATATTTAACGATAAATACAAACCACGGGGTACATGGGGAAACACAGAGGAAACATTTTTATTGTCTTTATCCCTCTGCTTCCCGTGTACCCCGCGGTTAACAACTTATTCGATATTCTGAATCTGCTCACGCATTTGTTCTATTAACACTTTTAAATCAACCGATGCTTTTGTGGTTTCAATATCTATAGACTTAGAGCCTAAAGTATTTGCTTCACGATTTAATTCCTGCATTAAAAAATCAAGTCGACGACCTATCGGTTTTTGATCTTTTAACACGCGTTCAACTTCCACAACATGAGTCGCCAGACGATCAAGCTCTTCATCAACATCTGTTTTTTGCGCAATAATAACAAGTTCTTGCTCAAGTCGGTTTTCATCAACTTCTACACTGGCATCTTGTATTCGGGTTAATAACTTTTCACGCCAGATTTGCATTATTTCTGGCAGACGTTTTTTTATGTTTATGATGACCTCAGATATAGACTGACAACGTTGCGAAATAAGCTCCGCTAATTTTTCACCTTCACGTTCTCGCCCTTCAAGCATATCTTTTAATGTGTCATCCACCAATTCAAACAAGGCTGTTGTTAATTCATTTGTATCCAGTTCTGGTGATTTAATCACGCCCGGCCAACGTAAAATATCCAAAGATAAAACGGCTGCAGGATTATAAAGAATATGATCAACTTCACGGCTGGCATTCGCTATTTGCTGAACTAACTCTTTATCAATGGTAATTTCGCCACTACTGGTTTCAGTGCGGGCAAATCTCAGGCCAACATCAACTTTCCCTCGCGCCAGTTTGGCAGAAATTTTTTCTCTGATTTTCGACTCGTGACTACGAAACTCTTCCGGCATCCGTATAGAAACATCCAGATAACGATGGTTTACCGATCGTAATTCCAGGGTCAACGTTCCCCAGTCCTTTACCAGCTCTTGTCGTGCAAATGCGGTCATACTACGCGCCATATCATTCCTCTCATTGGGTATCATCTCTAAAGCCTATCTTGCCATTATAAGCCAGATAAGAACTCAATTTTATAATTTATACCTATTAACAAGCCTGCTGTGCTAACCTGAAAATCTACCCCCTCCAACAGAAATATAAACTTAATGAGTAAAACGGCTGATAATTCGCTTAAAAAAGGCACTACGCTAGATGGCTACACGATTGATAGCATCCTCGGTGGAGGCGGCTTTAGTATTGTGTATTTAGCACATGATAAAGATGATCAAAAAGTGGTCATTAAAGAATACATGCCCAGCAGACTAGCCTCACGTGGTGAAAATAATGAAGTAAAACCCACCACGGATACCAATATCGAACGTTTTGCTCATGGCCGCCGCCTTTTTTTTCAGGAAGCTGGCACCCTTATCAACCTCAAACACCCCAACATTGTTAACGTCATCAATTTCTTCCGCGCTAATGGCACGGTATATATGGTGATGGATTACGAAGATGGGGTAAATTTACAAAGCTATATCAGAAAACATAGTGGTGGATTAAGTGAGACACTTATCGGTGCTGTTTTTATTCCATTACTTGAAGGCTTAGAGTTAATTCATAGCAGTGGCCTGTTACATCTTGATATTAAACCCGGCAATATTCATTTATGCAGTGGTGCAAACCCTTTATTACTCGATTTTGGTGCGGTGCATGAAATGATGCATTCACGTCAATTTCAACCTAACCAGGTTATCACTCCTGGTTTCTCCCCAATAGAACAACTGGATCCCGGTGGCTATGTGGGACCATGGACAGATATATATGCCATTGGTGCAACCATACGCGCATGTATTGAAGGCACACCTCCACCACCTTCAACAAAGCGCCGTGAAAGAGATACTATGCGTCCGGCAATAAACGCCTTTAAGAAAAAATATTCTACTGAGTTACTCGAAGCTATTGATTGGGCAATGGAAGTAGATCCAATGTTACGTCCGCAAAAAGTGGAGTCGTTACTTAACAAACTTAAAAGTATTAAATCCCTGGCACAAAATGGTGTCTCAAAAGAAGTCGAGTGAGCTAAATAAAATGCAATATGAAATAGGCCGCGTCAGCTTACTTGGAAACCGCAAAAATAATCAGGACAGATTGGGCGTGTTCGAAAGTCATGGCGGTATTGTTTTAATTTTAGGTGATGGCCTCGGTGGCAAACCGGGTGGGGAACTTGCCGCAGAAACTCTGGTTAAATCTGTACAGCATTCACTACGACATGAAATCATGCCGGTAGAAGAACCAGAAAAGTTATTAGAAAAGCTTATTATTAAAGCGCATTATGCCGTTCGCTCTGCAGGACAAAAACAAAACCCGCCCATTGAACCGGGTTCAACAGCTGTTGTATGTTTAATACAAAATAAAAAGGCCTGGTGGGCACATGTTGGTGATAGCCGTCTTTATTTATTTCGCGATGGCCTGCCCATTTATCGCACACGCGATGACTCATACGTTGAACATCTTTATCAGCGTGGTGAAATTAGTCTGGAAAAACGTGATGGACATCCGATGCGTAATTACGTCACGCAATGCATTGGCCTTATGGAAACTGAACCCAAGGTCAAAGTGAGTAAAGGTATCGAGCTACAAAAAAATGATACCTTATTACTTTGCAGTGATGGCTTTTGGGAACCCTTAGACGATTCACAAATTGGCAGCAACCTCGTTGATAGCCACGTTAAAGATGCCATTACCAAACTTGCCGCAAGGGCAGAACAAAGTAGCTATCCGAAAAGTGACAACACCACTGTTTTGGCAATGAAAGTTACCTCGATGCAAGATATCAATAAAACAGTAGCAAATAAAAAATCTGTATCCAGAAAATCCGAGACACCTTTAGATGGCGCAATTCAGGAAATAGAAGATGCGTTTAACTATTACAAAGATGAAATGAACGAATAAAGATAAAAACAAGATTTAACTACAGGGGACACGGGGGAGCACAGGAAAATATATTTTAAACCCCGTGCACCCTGTGTTCCCCGTGGGGGTTTTATTTTTTTAATATAGTCTTTAGGTATAATCCAACCCAACATTTTAAATTTAAAACCATTTAAGGACTAGACATGCGACCAAGTGGCCGAACTCCAGAACAAATGCGAGAAATTCGCATCACCCGTAACTTTACTAAACATGCAGAAGGATCTGTGCTTGTTGAATTTGGTGACACAAAAGTCATTTGTACTGCATCTGTTGAGTCGCGCGTACCCGGTTTTTTACGTGGTCAGGGGCAGGGCTGGGTTACTGCTGAATATGGCATGTTACCTCGATCAACTGGCAGTCGCATGGGACGTGAAGCCGCTCGTGGAAAACAAGGTGGGCGCACTATGGAAATCCAACGTCTGATCGGACGTTCATTACGTGCCGCAATAGATTTAAAAGCTCTCGGCGAAAATTCAATAACGATTGATTGTGATGTTATTCAGGCCGATGGTGGTACCCGTACCGCTTCAATTACCGGTGGTTATGTTGCTTTAGCCGATGCCATTAATTACATGTTAGAAGAAAAGATGATTTCAAAGAGCCCGCTCACCCGCCACATCGCTTCTGTTTCAGTTGGCGTATATAAAGGTACACCAGTTTCGGATCTTGATTACATCGAAGATTCAGATTGTGATACCGATATGAATATCATCATGGATGACAACGGTGGTTTTATTGAAATTCAAGGTACAGCTGAAGGTGATGATCCTTTTACCAGTACACAACTCACTGAAATGTTAGCTTTAGCAAAAAATTCGATTGAAGAGTTAATTGAAAAACAACGCAAAGCGTTAGGTGAATAAATAATTTAAGTCACAAAGAACTCAAAGGAAAAGAATAAAAACCACTGGGGACACAGGGAGCACGGGGGATTACATATTTAAAAAATTTTCCCAGTGAACCCCGTGTTCCCCGTAGTTTATTGCTTTTTATTTTCTTTGTGTCCTCGGCAACTGCTCCTGCGTCCATGCGTCGTGCATGGCTAAAATTTTAAGGTTATAAAAATGCAAAAAATTGTGCTGGCAAGTAACAACAAAGGCAAAGTCCGCGAATTCGGTGAAATGCTTTCAACACTTAATATGGAAGTTATTCCACAAGCCACTTTTAATATTGAAGATGCCGACGAAACAGGTTTAACCTTTGTTGAGAATGCAATTATAAAAGCACGCCATGCCTCTGCCATTGCGGGTTTACCTGCCATAGCGGATGACTCGGGTTTAGAAGTAGATTTTTTAAACGGTGCACCGGGAATTTACTCTGCACGTTACTCCGGTGAAGGGCCAACGGATGAAAAAAACTTACTTAAATTACTCGACACACTAAAAGATGTTCCGGAAGAAAAACGTACTGCCCGTTTTCAATGTGTTTTGGTTTACATGCGTCATGCAGAAGACCCAACACCGTTAATCTGCCAGGGAACCTGGGAGGGAATAATCTTAACCAAACCTCAAGGTGAAAATGGTTTTGGCTATGATCCCATCTTTTATGTTCCAACACATCATTGTAGCTCTGCACAGCTTAGTTCTGACGAAAAAAACATCCTCAGCCACCGTGGCCAGGCATTAAAGAAGTTATTAACTGCGTTAAAAACAATATAATAAAATTCTATTTTAATCACCTTCTTTTATTAACGATTATTGATCCAGATCAAGGTTACGAATATCAAATAACCCGAATATAGTTCTTACATTAATACTTAACATTCAGAAAATAACAAACGGTTATTTTCCATTTGTTTAATATTTTTTACTCATGGATATTCGACATACCTTGAGTTCTTTATGAGAGAGGAACCCCTTCCTCTCTCTCTTTTTTAAATTATAGACTTAGTCTAATTTTTTTAATACTCTACCCCCCCCCCCCCAATAAAAAGTATTAATACTATTTAGTTAAGTTTCTTTTTACTAAACAGATACTAGTGACATTAGAATTACAACAAATAACACACTGTACGTGTAGGGTATATGTTCATGCAAAATTTTAAAACGTTTTTTACTTTCTTCTCTTGTGTTCTGGCTTTCTCATATAGCCATCTACTCTATGCCACTGGGGATGAATTAATTTTTGCTACTGCACCGACACATTCGGCTGATGAAACAAAAAAAATCTATACGCCTATTGTTAATTATCTTTCGAAAAAAACAGGTAAAAAAATTACGCTCTCTATCCCCAGGAGCTTCACTCAATACTCTATACAAATGCAACGTGGTGATTATGATATAATTTTTGATGGCCCCCATCTTGCTGACTGGAGAATTAAACATCAGCAACATCGACCTATTGTTCGATTACCCGGAAGAATTCAAGTTGTTGTTGCAGTAAAAGAAGGTTCTAAATTAACGACATTAAAAGATCTAGAATATGGCATTAAAGCCTGTGCCTTTTTCCCACCAAACCTTCTCACAATGACCTTTCTTTCTCATTACTCTAACCCTGCAAGGCAACCGGCCATCATCAGAGTTCAGGGGTTTAAAAACATAATGAAGTGTCTAAAAAAGGGAAGGGGTGATGTTGCAGTTTTACGAAAAAAATTATGGGGCAAAGCGAACAAAACAGGTGCGTCTAAAGGGCTTAAAATTATGGCATCCTTCCCGAAAGCTTTTCCTGAACGTACATTTACTGTTGGACCAAAAGTTAGTCCTGCTTTAGCCACAAACATAACTAAGCTATTATTAAATGATGAAGGTCAAAAAGCTGTCAGTGGATTATTAAAAAGATTTAAAAAGAAAAACCTGGTAAAAGCAGACACTCAAGAATATGAAGGATTGTCCAGCCTTATAAGCACTGTTTGGGGATTTAACTAATATTTAAATCCTTGAGTAAAAAACGAAAACACAATATTATTAAGGGCATATCATATTCTAACAATACTTTTACGGAGTATACATGGATGTTCCTCTACAAAAAAAATCTGCTCAGCCAAACAATAATATTCAAAAACTTAGCTGGGAAGAAATAAAAAAACACAATAACCAGAATGATTGCTGGATTGTTATTGATCAGTTTGTTTATGACATTACCCCCTGGATTAAACAACATCCTGGAGGTAATGTTCTTACGATACTTGCTGGTGAAGATTCCACAGCAATGTATTATTCCAATCATTTCAAAAACTCAAAACACTTACTTAATAAATTTTTAATCGGCTGTGTCAGCAAACATGAACCTTTATTTGATATTTATGAGGATTCATTTTTTATCACCCTAAAAAACCGGGTAAGACATTATTTTAAAAATAACAATATTAATTATCGCCAGACAAATAAAAATTATCTTCGTCTATTCTTCACAAGTTTAATTTTTCTGGCAAGCTGGTTATCTATGTACCTCTTACCGCCCTGGGGAATTATTGCAGCAATTCCTATGGGTTTATCAACATCATCCTTAATTGGAACATTTGGACATGAGTTTATCCACGGAAATTTATTTGTGCGCCAATCTCGACGACGTGGGTATTGGATTCTAAATGATATTCTATGGGGATTATTTATTCCCTTTATGCCAGAACGCTACTTTCAATATGAACATATAAGACATCATAATTTCCCCATGCACCCTGATCATGATTATGATGTTTATGCATTAAAAGACCTTGTTCGCTTGTCTCATAATATTCCCAAAAAACAACACCATAACTTTCAGCATATTTATGCTCCCCTTACTTATGGTATCTATATATTTTTACAACTGCTTGGAGGCTATACCACCACTTTTTTTGATAGTCGTGAAATATTAAAAGACAAAGACAACTTACGAGATATTATATTTTCATCTATTGTTGCCTTTTCATTTCACATCCTTCTCCCTATCTACCTTACAAATATATGGTGGGTCTTGTTATGCGCCGGACTTTATTTTTTCACCTGGCAATCTGCAATTTATATAAGCTCTGGTTTGCCTCATATGACAGAAACAAAACCTAAAGAAAACAAACTGAATTCCTGGTCATTTCATGTTTGCAACACAACTAAAAACTTACGAGGTGGAGATTGGTTTTTTAACTGGGTAACAGGAGGACTAAATTATCACATTGAACATCATTTATTTCCTTCCATACCCCAGGAACAC
>JAGLTQ010000143.1 GCA_023135195.1 Gammaproteobacteria bacterium
TAATGGCAGTGAAATTGAGTTAAAAGTTCCCGTCAAAATGGTTGCGGGTATGCAGAAAAAAATGATGCAGCATAAGTAAACAAGGCTGGAGTGCTTGACACATGAATAAATACAGTAAAGGTAATGTAAATATTATATCGCTCATTTTGAGTGCTGTGATATTACTGGTTGCCGGTTATTTATATATATCTTCAGAGACTAAAAATTCAACCGGGAATTTAGCGGGCATACCTGAAGCATATAAATGTTTAGGTGGTGACTTTGTTTTGAAATCAGCAAAAGGCCCTGTGTCTTTGGCTGATTACAGAGGAAAGACAGTTGTCTTATATTTTGGTTATGCTTCTTGTCCAGATGTTTGCCCAACAAGCTTAGGTTTATTATCTTTGGCATTGCAAAAGCTAACAGCAGAAGAGCTGGAAAAACTTCAAGTGATGTTTATTAGTGTCGATCCAGAACGAGATAGCGTTGAAAAACTTAAGACATATGCTAATGCGTTTCATCCTAATATTATTGGTGTAACAGGTAGTGCCAAAGAAATAGCAGCTGTTGCTCGGCACTATGGTGTAATGTATGCAAAAGTTGAAATGCCTAATTCTGCATTAGGTTACTCTGTTGATCATTCATCTCGTTATTATGTTGTAGGCAAAGATGGTGCTGTTAAAAAGTTCATTGAACATGGCACTGCCCCTGAAGAAATTGTCACTCATTTACGTTCAGTGATGTGATAAGTTTAAGCTGAATAGAAATAAAAAAAGGGGAAAAGAATTTCTTCTTTTCCCCTTATAATTTTTACTTCCCTTACTTTATAATTATTATTATATTCTTCTTACGTTACGGTAATACTGGTGCGTGTTGTTCCAAGTACATCTCCTGTTACCCAATGGATAATATCTGTTTCAATTAAACGAGGCTCCTCGTTTTGCGGGTTTAAAGATATTGTTAAAAGACATATTCTTAGCTGTATATAGGTGTGGCATCTATAGAAAAGACGATCTAATATAGTCTATTCACCCCGCTAAAAGCAGGGATAAAATTATAATAATTATTGAATAGGACAGTATTATGCCAGTCTTGGTTGCAACAGCGCCTACTCAGGGACGATGTGTAAAAATCTATAAATTTCAATTGCTTAGCTTGTTTTCTGCGCTGGTTTTTTTATCTGCTTGTGGTGAAAAATCAGAACAAACTACTGAAAATATTCATACAGATCAAATTATAAAAGAATCCGCAGTTAAGCATGCCACAAAACACCTCGAGACACGTTATGTGTGTCCCATGCATCCCAAAATTTTTAAATCAGAACCTGGTCAAACCTGCCCTATTTGCGGCATGGATCTGGTGGAAAAGAAAATTGATCTTGGTGCGGGTGCTTATCCTGTTATTAAATTAACCCCTGATATTGTGCAAAAAATGGGTGTGCGCACAACCACAGTTGAAAAAGGTCAGCTCTGGAAGTTTATTAAGACGGTTGGTTATGTCTCGTATAATGAACGTCGAGTTAAAACAGTGAGTGTGCGTACAGAGGGTTGGGTAGAAAATTTGAGTGTACGTCGAGTCGGCTTGCCGGTACGAAAAGGTCAGCTACTATTGGAACTTTATTCGCCGGAGTTTTTACAGGTACAAAAAGATTTTATTGAAGCGCAAAAGAAAGATAAGTCAGGGATTTTACGTAAGTATGGTGATCGTAAAGAAAGTGTAAGGCCACGTGATCATTTACGTTATATGCATGTTGCTGAAAGTTTAATGAATGAAATTGCGCGTAAGAAAAAGCCAAAATATCGGCTGCCTGTTTATGCACCGATGCATGGCACTATCGTGCGGCATAATATTCATAAGCATAAGTATGTCTATAATGATTTTCCGATGCTTGTGATTGCGGATCTTTCCACTGTCTGGGTTGAAGCTAATGTGTATGAACATCAACTGGAATGGATAAAACGTAATTTAAGCGCCGAGATTGATGTTAAGGCTTTGCCTGGTCAACGTTTTACTGGCCACATTTCTTATATTTATCCTGAACTGGATCCAAAGACACGAACACTGAGGGTTCGTTTGTTAGTACCTAACCCTGATCAGTTACTTAAGCCTAATATGTTTGCTGAAGTAAGAATTTTTGGCGGGCCGAAAAAAGATTTACTGAAAATTCCACGTGAAGCATTAATTGTTACCGGTGAACGTGAAAGTGTTGTCATGGATTTAGGTAATGGTAAGTATCAACCTGTTGATGTCGTTGCCGGAATGCATAGTCATGATGAGGTTGAAATAATTTCCGGGCTTAAAGAAAATGATCGTATTGTTTCGTCAGGACAATTCCTGATTGATTCAGAAGCGAATTTACAAGCGAGCTTTAGTCGCATGAATTCAGAATCAGCTACTGAATAAGCGAGTGCGATTATTATGTTAGCTAAGTTAATTCGCTGGTCCATTGATAACCGAGTCTTTGTTATCGTTACCACTTTATTATTGAGTGGCTGGGGTTTGTTATCTGTAAAACAAACTTCGTTAGATGCCATCCCGGATTTATCTGATGTACAGGTAATCGTACGCACTTCATTCCCCGGGCAATCGCCACAAGTTGTTGAAAATCAGGTGACCTACCCTATAACAACTACCATGCTTTCAGTACCGGGTGCGCAGGCAGTACGGGGTTATTCTTTTTTTGGTGATTCTTATGTCTATGTTGTTTTTAAAGATGGAACAGATCTTTACTGGGCACGAACACGTGTACTGGAATATCTTAATCAAGCTGCAGATAATTTACCTGAAGGTATTAAACCAAGGATAGGCCCGGATGCCACTGGCGTAGGCTGGGTATATTCTTATGCTTTGGTTGATAAAAGTGGTCAACATGATTTGGCACAATTAAGAAGTTTACAAGACTGGTTTTTAAAATTTGAATTACAAACGGTACCGGGTGTTGCTGAAGTTGCAACAGTCGGTGGTATGGTAAAACAGTATCAGGTCATTGCTAATCCGGAACAGTTACGTGCTTATGGCATCCCTCTTAAAAAACTCGAAAGCGCAATCAAAAAAAGTAATACCGAAGTAGGTGGTTCAGTTATTGAATTAGCTGAAGCGGAATACATGGTTCATACACGAGGATATTTAACATCAGTTGCAGACATTGAACGTATCCCCGTTATGGTAAGAGAAAATGGTATTCCATTACTTGTCAGGGATTTGGCAACGGTTCAGGTCGGACCACAAATGCGCAGAGTAGTTTCTGATCTTGATGGTGAAGGTGAAGTTACCGGTGGCATTGTGGTGATGCGATACGGTGAGAATGCTTTAGCAACGATTGAGGCGGTAAAAAAGAAACTCAAAGAGTTACAACATGGCTTACCAAAAGGTGTTGAGATAGTTGCGACCTATGATCGTTCTGATCTGATTTTAAATGCAGTTGATAATCTGAGTAATAAACTAATTCAGGAATTTATTGTTGTTGCACTAGTGTGTTTGCTTTTTCTATTTCATATACGTTCAGCTTTTGTCGCGATTGTTACTTTACCGCTGGGTATTTTATCGGCATTTATAGTGATGCATTGGCAGGGTATTAATGCCAACATCATGTCATTAGGGGGTATCGCTATTGCGATTGGTGCCATGGTCGATGCAGCCATAGTCATGATTGAAAATGCACACAAGCACATGGAACGTTGGTATAAAGAAAATCCAAATCAGACTCCGGCAACAAAGGAACATTGGCAATTAATTAGTAACGCAGCTTGTGAAGTTGGGCCTGCATTATTCTTTTCATTATTAATTATTACCTTAAGTTTTTTACCTGTGTTTACTTTAGAAGCACAAGAAGGTCGGTTGTTTTCTCCTTTAGCTTTTACTAAAACGTATGCTATGGCAGCGGCGGCAGGTTTGGCAGTGACATTAGTACCGGTGTTAATGGGATATTTTATTCGCGGACGTATACCGGATGAAAAAAATAATTCAATAAGCCGCTGGCTGATTAAAACGTATCAACCCTTATTGTTAAAAGTTTTATCGCAACCACGAAAGACGTTAGTGATGGCTTTAATTATTATGTTAACCATTGTGTTACCTATTGGTGGCATTAGTGGTTTATTGTCGCCTTTAAAGTGGCCGGTTGAATTTGCTGGCTTAGTGATGTCACCGGTTGAAGATAAAAGTCTTCGCGCAAATTATCTCGATACAATTTCAGAATGGCAAACTTCTGTTGCCAATGGCTGGCGTGAGACTTTTAAACCGGTACCGTTGCTTGCACGATTTGCTTCAGGACTGGGCAATGAATTTATGCCCGATCTTTTTGAAGGCGATTTAATGTATATGCCGACGACGTTACCAGGATTGTCTATTGGTAAGGCGAAGCAGTTGTTACAACAAACTGATCGATTAATTAAAAGTTTACCCGAAGTGAAACAGGTATTTGGCAAAATTGGTCGTGCCGATACCGCAACGGATCCCGCACCATTGACGATGATCGAAACGATTATTCAACTCAAACCTCGCGATGAGTGGCGTGAGGGCATGACACTTGAAAAACTCATTGATGAACTGGATCGTACGGTGAATTTTCCCGGTTTAACCAATGCCTGGTTAATGCCAATCAAGACCCGTATCGATATGTTATCAACGGGGATAAAAACGCCCGTTGGCATAAAAGTATCAGGCCCGGATTTAAAAGTGATTGAAGGTATAGGTCGTAAACTTGAAAGCGTATTAACCAAAGTCAGAGGAACGACTTCAGCCTATTCTGAACGTGTCGCCGGGGGGCGTTATATTGAAATAGTTCCTGATAGAGATAAAGCAGCATTTCTTGGTATTAACATACAGGAAATTAATGATGTCGTTCGCGCCGCTGTTGGTGGTATTAATGTGACATCTACTGTTGAAGGTCTGGAACGTTATCCGGTTAACCTGCGTTTTGCGCGTGAAGTTCGAGATAATTTGGAAAAACTTCGTGAGATTCCGGTTATCTCACCCACAGGCGCAGAAATTCCATTAGGAGAAGTGGCGGATATTCGTATTGTTGATGGGCCACCCATGTTAAAGAGTGAAAATGCGCGTTTGAATGGTTGGACCTTTGTTGATATTCGCGGTGTTGATTTAGGGAGTTATGTACAAAATGCGCAGCGTATTGTTAATCAAGAAGTAGAACTGCCTCCAGGTTATTCCATTGGCTGGGCAGGGCAATATGAATATTTGCTACGGGCAAGTGACAAGTTATTACAGGTTATTCCCCTGACGTTGATGATCATATTCTTATTATTATATTTAACTTTCCGTCGTATTGAGGAAGCTGTGTTGGTGATGGCAACAGTTCCTTTTGCTTTGGTGGGTGGTTATTGGTTTATCTTTTTATTGGGTTATCACATGTCAGTGGCAACGGCGGTTGGTTTTATTGCGCTTGCCGGTGTTGCTGCCGAGTTTGGTGTGATCATGTTAGTTTATTTAGATAATGCAGTTAAAGATCGTTTAAACAATAAGCAATTAATTACGAAACAAGATCTTATTGATACCATAATGGAAGGTGCTGTGATGCGGATTCGACCTAAAGCAATGACAGTTGCAGTCATTTTTGCAGGCTTGATTCCTATTATGCTAGGTCAGGGAACAGGTTCAGAAGTGATGCAACGTATTGCTGCGCCTATGATCGGCGGTATGATCACCGCGCCTTTATTATCCTTGTTTATTATTCCGAGTATTTATTTTTTATGGAAACAACAAGAGTTAAAAATAACATAATTATGATTTTCATTAAAAATTATCACTATTGCCTGAAACGTTAATGGGATAGCAGTGAAAAATTATATTAAATTTGAACAGGAATAAATTTTAAGCAAAAAAAGGGGAAAGAATTTCTTCTTTCCTCCCCCTGTACTGCGTTGTTACGCGTATTTATAATTATTATTATATTCGTTTAGGCAGTTACCACTACGTTGGTTTTTGCAGTACCCCATACTTCACCGGTGATCCAGTCTTTGATATCAAACTCAACCACATAGTTACCTGGCCTGGTAGGTTCAATGATCATGTCATAACGTTCACCTGAGATAGCTCTAAACTTTGTTGCTCCCTGAGGTGTAGGTAATGGACGTCCATCAGAAATATAAATCTTTGCATTCAATTCTGCTGGGATACGCACTTCTTGCGGGTGATAACCGGCACAAACATAACGTGCCAGAAGCTTTTCACCTACACGCATTTGACCAGATATGGGTGGCAGGTTCATAGCAGAACTACCACTGGCATCAACACCGGTAATGATGAAGTAATCAGGCTCTAATACATTTAAGCCTACATCTGCACCACAGGTCCCGGCATCCCAGGCCAGGGTGTGCCAGCGTGTGTCAATTTCATCGACAACCCAGAATGCCTCTGAATCATAAGTTGGGCCACCCGACAATAAAGTACCGGGAC
>JAGLTQ010000144.1 GCA_023135195.1 Gammaproteobacteria bacterium
TTTGTTTCTGTATCCTGATTATTATTTGAATTCTGTTCGGCTGTCCGGTTTTCTTCAGTGAGCATACCAACGAAGCCCCCTAATTCTTCAAGGATATGATCTGCCGTCTCGACAAGTTTTGCCCCCTGGCGTATCAAGGCATGACAACCTTTGGCCAATGGATGGTGAATCGAACCTGGTACCGCAAATACTTCACGGCCTTGCTCAGTTGCTAATCGAGCAGTGATTAAAGATCCACTTTGTAATGCTGCTTCAACCACTAAAACACCCATACTGAGACCACTAATGATGCGATTTCGACGTGGAAAGTTACCCGGTAAAGGAGGGGTTCCCGGTGCATATTCTGACACTAAAACACCATTTTCGGCGATTTTATGTGCAATATCACGATTTTTAGCAGGATATACTCGATCTAAGCCAGTTCCTGTTACCGCAACAGTAAATCCCGTTCCTTCTCGATCACTCTGCATACTATCAAGCGCGCCTTGATGTGCTGCTGTATCAATACCCATTGCCATGCCACTAGTTACTGTCATGCCCATAGATGTTAAATAAGCAGCAAAATCATGTGCAATATCCCTTCCAGCATGAGTTGGATTTCTACTCCCCACAATCGCAAGTTGAGGCAATTTGAGAATCTCAACCTGACCTAATACATATAAAAGAGGAGGTGCATCTGGAATGTTCTTCAATAGTGGAGGGTAACGTTCATCATCCAAAGTCAGAATGCTGGCATTTTCCTGTTCCAACCATTTTAAATCTGCATCAACTTTATCCCAATCAGGAGACGATAAATGCTGAATTAATTTTTCAGATAAGCCAGCATCTTTCCAGCCTGATAAACCCGCATTTAGAATTGCAGATGGGTTCTCAAAAGCTTCAAGCAATGAATGAATTCGAATAGGCCCAAGATTGGGTATATGGGTTAGGGCTAACCAGTTACGTAAAGAATTTTCTGTTTGTGTCATTTAATCTATCCTCACCAAATCCGTTTGGTGAACAAAGTGTAACACTAATAAGATTTTAAAATTGATTGGATTTATACAAGAATATTAAGGAGAGATACAGCACAAAAGTGGATATAACTACACGGATAACGAGAAGCTAGAGTACAAGGCGAAAGCCAACGAAAAAGCGGAGCTTACAATAAGTAAGTGAGCATTTTGAGGCGGTTTTCAACGCCGTAATCTAGCTTCTCGTTATTCGTGTTAGGGATTCTCGAAGCGATCGTTGACATGCATTGCCCTATTGGCTTCCATGATCAACGCATAACTTAAATTCTTATACGTTTTGAATACCATCATGATTCCCGCACGTTCATCGGGTAACTCAACACTGGTAAAAAGGAAACGCTGAGAGTCATGAACTGTAGCGCCTTTTTGCATTACTGCAAGAACATGCCCTGGTGCTAAACCATGCTCTTCACCTCTATTTAGGGCAACAACCATGTGTTGGCCAATTTGAGAAACACCGTTGAAGACAGACATGATCTGGCCTTTAACTTCTTCCTGCGGTGAACGTGGAGTGAACTGGAACATTTGATCACGCTGTTCGTATGGAATTAAAACATCATTGTTTAATACTTCACGTAAAGCTTTTGTCACGATAAGCGTTGCTGGCTTATCTTCATCTACTTTAAGCAAACGTGCATCGGCTAAATAAATAGCTTCATAACCCAATACGTCACCCGATTCTGGATCAACATATTCTTTGCCCGGACGTACAATATTATAAGCAGCAAGTGGAGTTTCAACATTCATAGCGTAAACCTTATTCCCTGTTCCACTAATTAAATGTTCTTCATAGCTCGATACGATATAAGGCGCATCATCTAGTTGATCTTCAGTTACTACACGCGGACGATCCAGAAATGGACGTATTGCATTCATCGGGATAGTCGAAATAGCTTTGTGTATTCCACTTACTCGTGCAGAAGGCGATAATTTAACAACTTTTAATCCTGGTTTAATTTCTCTCGGTAGTTTTTCTGCTGACGTACCAGATGGTCTCATTCCAGCTTGACCATCTAATGTTATGTAAGGCTTACCATCAATAATGTACATAACGATAATATCGCCAGGATAAATTAAATGAGGGTTTCGGATGCTGGGGTTGATATGCCACACAGATGGCCATAACCATGGATCATTAAGAAATTTCTTTGAAATATCCCAGAGAGTATCGCCTTTAACAACAACATAGCGCTCAGGGTAATCCGGTGTTACTACACTAGATTCAACCTCTGGAGCGGGCTCTGGCGCCACTTCTGGCTCAGGTTGAACAATAGGTTCAGGCTGAACAACTGGTTGAGGAGAACTACAACCATTCAATCCGAGAGTAATAAACGCGGGTAAAAGAACAGACGCGAGTCGCAGGCCAGTCATTTTATTATTCATATGCATCCCTTAAGTCGAGGGGCTAAAAAGTTTGTGAAGGATCACCGTGGATATTAAGAGTATTTAGTGCAAATTTCGCAAAAAATCCAGTTATTTCCCTTT
>JAGLTQ010000145.1 GCA_023135195.1 Gammaproteobacteria bacterium
CTGGTTTTAATACTGGTTTTCATCGGGCTACTTTACTTTTATTGTGTTACAACGAATTATTAAGCTACATCGAGCTGAACTAATTTTAATCTATACTAATCATGATCACTATCAAATGATTCTGAATCATAGTGACTCATTGCATAACGTGCCTGTTCACTTGAAAACCCGCGAGACTGTATAAACCGTGTTTGTCGTGCGGTTTCTTTTAAATCTGCTGGACGTTCTGAACCGTATTTCTTAATACGCACTTCCAGTGCGCTTTCTTGCCACAGTACATCGCGCTCATTCAAAAACGCCTCGATCATATCATCACTTACGCCCTTTTGGCGCAATTCAGCACGAATTTTTAAGGGACCAGATCCCCTGCTAATACGTTGATTAATAAAAGCTTCGGTAAAACGTTCGTCATTTAATAAATCTTGATCCGTTAAACGAGCTAAAGCTTCCGAAATATCGTCAGCTTCATATTCCTCCTTTGCCAGGAGTTTTTGAAATAATTCATGAGTCGCGTGTTCTCGGCGGGATAAATAATCCATTGCCGCTACACGGATTGAGCGGGGTGTTTTTGCCATTTATATAACCGTTAAAATCATGATGGTTTATTCCCTCCCCAGTAAGGGGAGGGTTAGGGAGGGGTGATATAAAATGTATCCCCTCCCCCTAACCCCCTCCCATAGGGAGGGGAATAAATTCAAGCCATTAAGCTTCAACCAACTCTTCTTCGGCACCTTTTTCAGGCTTAACTTTCTTCGCTTTTGCCTTTTCTTCTGCTATTTCATCTTCAGGCATATCACTTGGCAATACAATCGCACGTACTTTTGCTTCGATTTCTTCTGCCATTTCAGGGTGCTCTTTCAGATAGTTACGTACATTGTCTTTGCCTTGGCCAATACGATCTCCATTGTAGCTATACCAGGCACCCGCTTTATCAACGATTTCATATTTTACGCCTAAATCGATGATTTCACCCTGGCGAGAGATACCTTCACCATAAAGTAAATCAAACACAACTTGTTTAAATGGAGGAGCAACCTTGTTTTTCACCACTTTAACGCGGGTTTCGTTACCCAGAATTTCATCACCTTTTTTAATTGCACCAATACGACGAATATCTAAACGAACAGAAGCATAAAACTTCAGTGCATTACCGCCTGTTGTTGTTTCCGGGCTACCAAACATAACACCAATTTTGTGACGAATTTGATTAATGAAAATAACGAGCGTATTTGAACGTTGAATATTCGCAGTAAGCTTACGCAGTGCTTGAGACATTAATCGTGCTTGTAAACCCATATGCGAATCGCCCATATCACCTTCAATTTCAGCCTTTGGCGTTAAAGCAGCAACTGAATCGATAACGATGACATCAACGGCTGCGGAACGAACTAACATATCCGTAATTTCCAAGGCTTGCTCACCGGTATCGGGTTGTGAAACAAGTAACTCATCCACATCTACACCAAGCTTCTCAGCATAAGAGGGATCAAGTGCATGCTCAGCATCAACAAAGGCTGCTGTGCCGCCTAACTTCTGCATTTCTGCAACAACATGTAATGTTAGTGTTGTTTTACCTGAAGATTCAGGACCGTAGATTTCAACCACTCGACCACGAGGTAAACCACCTATTCCCAACGCAATGTCTAATCCCAGCGAACCCGTCGACACTGATTCAATGTCACGTATTGCACTGCCATCACCCATTTTCATGACAGACCCTTTACCAAATTGCTTTTCAATTTGACCCAGTGCTGCTGCCAATGCTTTTTTCTTATCTGCGCTCATATCAGCCATTTCTCTTCTCCCGTTAGGTATTCTTTTAGCGTTCTATTTATTGTTAAGTGTTCTTATAAATTTAGTTACAACGTTATTCGTTGTGCGATGGATGTACTTTAGGCTGTACCCTAATCAATGTCAATACTTTTTATCACCTAAGCATAAAATACCACTTAATATTTTATATGAGCACATCTTTTATAGTATGTATAATAAAAGGGGGTTTAATTAGCTAAGCAGAAAATAAGAAAACTACGTCATTCCCGCATACCTTAAGCGGGAATCCAGCGATTTAAATATGGATTCCGGCTCGCGCTTTGCTTGGCCGGAATGACGGTATATTTATCAATGAAAATATATTCATATGGCTTCTTGTGTGGGCTCGAAGCCAATAAAAAATAACTTGGAGAACGTTGTGGCGGTAGATCAATCAGTAAACGGCATAAAGCGCGCTACACAGCAGCGTCTGCAATATATTGAGCTTATGGCGTATTACACCGGTGTAGTCACGCGCAGTGATGTTGCCAAGGCATTTGGCATTTCCGATGCTGCGGCAACGAAAGATCTCAAGTTCTATGGTCAAATAGCCCCGGATAATCTCATTTATAAGCACAACGTCTTTGGTTTTGTGCCCAGCACCACTTTTGAAGAAATATTTACCGATCTCGAACCACACCAGGTTTTACCCATGATCGCAGCCAACCTGCCCTTCGTAGGTCAAACCGTAGAGCAAAACCTTTTATATGGTGTGAACACCGAATATTTGCCATTGCCACAGCGGCTGCCCAATAAAAAAGTCGTGGCACAAGTTATTCGTGCAATTAAACAAAAAACAAAACTAAGCCTGGTTTATAGCTCTTTATCAGATCGTAATAGCAGTGAAGCGCGCATTATCGAACCCCATTCTTTAGTGAATACAGGTTTGCGCTGGCATGTACGTGCTTATAGTGAAGATACTTATGATTTTAGAGACTTTGTTTTATCGCGTGTGCAACAAGCGCAACAGCTAGGTGAAAAAGCAGAATCTAACCCGGAATATGATGATGACTGGATGGAGCCGATTAATTTACAACTCTCACCACACCCAAAGTTGAGTGAAGAAAAACGTCAGATATTAATGACTGACTATGCGGCAGAAGATAATATTATTGAATTTACGGTACGTCGTGCATTGTTGGCTTATGTTTTACAACGTCTTTCGGTAGATACCACTGAAGATCATTCGTTAAACCCGAATGCTTATCAGCTGATTATCATGAATCGAGATGAGATAGAACCTTTTGCTGGTTGGGCGTTTTTATAATCTGTAAATTATTACAATCAATAATTATAAATCCCAACACTTCAAAACCTTATACTCCGCTCCTTCTGGATAAGTTTTCGATTCAACTAAACAAAACTTCGACACTTCCATGTTAATGGGGCTAACTTCAAAAGATGTAGGATTGCATTTTGCTTTTCGTACAAGCGTAATATGAGGAAAATATTCACGCGTTTCGATTTTAAAACCACAGGGTGCTATTGCATGTTGAAGATCGTTAGTTAATTGTTTTAATACATCAGGTATTTCTTCAGACGCTAACCATGCAACTTTAGGTCGCGGCCAGAAACCACATTTTGTGAGATTTAATTCAAATGGCTGACTTTTAATCTTTTCAGCCTGCTCTTCAAGACAAGCCTGAGTGGTTGCATCTGATGCACCAAAATAGGCCAATGTAATATGCCAGTTTTTATGTTCCAGGATTCTTCCCTGACAATTTGAAAAATGTTTTACCGCATGTTTGTTGATATTCTGAATAACGTCTTCATCTGGCCACAATGCAAAAAAGAGACGCTTAGTCGTTACTGATGAATCTGAAGGTGCTAATTCTTCTTTGTTACTCACTTATTTTAACCAGCTATTTTTTCAAGAAGCTTTATTAATTCTATTAGAACGTATTCTACTGC
>JAGLTQ010000146.1 GCA_023135195.1 Gammaproteobacteria bacterium
TGGTCAGATTTGGGTTGAAGAATGGTTAGAAAAAATGATGGGGAGGTTAGGAGAAAATGAGCTTAACCGAATATGTGATAGAGCTAAAGATGTCGCTAAAATAGGTGGTTGGGATAAGGAATTTATTAAGCTTGATAATATTATTGGAGCATTACTTGGCTCACATAAAGCGAAGCTATTAAGTGATCAAGCAGTTGCTCGCAGTCGAGGAGAACCTTTTGATGAACCTCGAATAGAATTGTTTTCTCAATTGGCTATGTATCTTAAAGAATGTCAGTTTATTCATCGTAAAGCTCAGTCAGAAGATATTATTGCTTTTGAAAATGCAGCTTTTTGGGATGCGTATTTTTCAAATTATATAGAAGGTACTCAATTTCCCATTGAAGAAGCAGAAGACATAATTTTTAATCGAAATATAAATAAAGCAAGACACGCAGATAGTCACAATATTATTCGCTCACATGATTTACTTTCCGATAAAAATGAAATGAATATATTGCCTGTGAATGCGGATGACTTCATGGATATTTTAATTAGACGGCATCGCTATTTTATGGCTGAAAGCCCTGAGAAAAAGCCAGGTGAGTTTAAAGTTGAAAATAATGTTGCGGGTAATACCATTTTTGTTGATTCAGATCGTGTAGAAGGGACATTGAACCTATCGTTTAAACATTATCTTACGTTGGATTGTCCTGTTAAACGGGCTTTGTACATTATGTTCGTAGTGGCAGAAGTTCATCCTTTTGTTGATGGTAATGGACGTATTGCAAGAAAAATGATGAATGCAGAATTAATTGCAGCTGGTTTAGAAAGAATCTTAATTCCTACTTGTTACCGTGATGATTATTTATCAGGTCTGCGCAGTATAACGAGAAATAAAAATTACAATGCTTATTGTCGTATGCTTGATCGAGCACACCATTTTACAGCTAGTTTTAATTATTTGAATCTGGAAAAGATAACTGATGAATTTAAAAAACTGGGAGTATTTGAAGAAGGTAAAGATGGTCGGTTGCCCGAGCTGAGTTACCGGAAAAATATGTCTCTCTTAGCGTGAAGATATAATATAGGATAATAAAGCTACTATTTTTCCGAATACAAAACATTAACTTATTGATAAATATCGAGATTTAATCTGATTGTGATTCCGGTCGTCGCGGGTTGATGCAAACCTTCCCTGGTTTGCACCCTTCGGGCATGTTTAATGCCTAATTTTTTTCCCGACAAAATTATCGAGCCCCGTCAGCCACCCCATTAATTCAAAGGCCTAATTCTGATTTTTCAGAGTTAGGCTTTTTTTTTCGAATATTACTTTCGAATATTTTTTTTATAGTCGAAGTAGGTGACTAAGCCTACAAATAAACCAACAAGTAGCATAATTACGAAATAATTAGTTTCATTATGAGAGTGAATTATATTATTACTATGACCAGCGTGAGCGAATGTTGTTGCAGAAAAAAGACTACTTACTAATAAAGCCATAACCTTAATAATCTTATTCATTTTTCATTCATCCTTATAAATTAAAAACGTTATTGAATTTTAACCTTAATTAATTCTTCACCATCGGCATCTGATACATGTACGGCGCAGGCTATGCAGGGATCAAAGCTATGGATGGTGCGTAAAATTTCAAGTGGTTGTTTTGGATCATGTAACTTGTGACCTTTGAGCGCGGCTTCGTAGGGACCGCTTTGTCCCTTGGCATCACGTGGGCCTGCATTCCATGTGCTTGGCACGACTGCTTGATAGTTATCAATCTTGCCATCTTTAATAACAACCCAATGGGCCAATGCACCACGAGGGGCTTCGGTATAACCAACTCCTTTAGCAACCGATGGCCATTGTGAAGGATCCCACTTTTTATCATTAAACGTTTTTACATCTCCAAGACGGATATTGGTTACGAGATTGTCATACCAACCCATCATTTGATCTGCAAAAACTTTTGTTTCAAGTGTTCTGGCTGCGGTACGACCTAAGGTTGAGAACAAAGCATCTATTGGTACATCCAATGTTTTTAATGTGTAGTTCACCAATTCTGTTACCTGTTCATTGCCTTTGCCATACATCATTAGTATGCGGGCAAGAGGGCCAACTTCCATAGGTTTGCCTTTCCAGCGTGGTGATTTCATCCAGGAATAAGACTTGTCGACGTCGAGGTGATCGTAGGGTGGTTTAGGGCCTGTGTAGTTGAGTTCGGTTTCACCATCATAAGGGTGTAGCCCCTTATCCTTCCCACCTTTATAGTCGTACCATGAGTGTGCAACATATTCTTCAATTTCATTTTCGGCATTAAGATCAAGCTCATGTATCTTTGTAATATCCCGATCAAGAATAACGCCGCGGGGTACCAATAACTTACTGATATCATCGGTACCGTCTTCAGGAAAATCGCCGTAACATAAAAAGTTACCCACGCCTTCACCCTGACTTGCCCAGTCTTTATAAAAACCGGCAATGGCTAAGGTATCGGGTAGATAAACTTCATCAACGAAATAACGCATTTCATCAATGACATTTTTTACAATAGCAAGCCCTTTATCATTGAGTGCCGTTGCTCCAGCACCGCCATGCATTTGTGAACCCTGCCCAGGTTCTATACTTATAGCAGAGGGTACACCACCGACTAAAAAGTTTGGATGAGGATTTTTACCACCAAAAATAGTATGTAACTTAACGACATTACGTTGCCATGATAAAGCTTCTAAATAATGTGCGACAGCCATCAAGTTTGCTTCAGGTGGTAACTTATAAGCAGGGTGACCCCAGTAACCATTATTAAAAATACCCAGTTGACCGGACTCTACAAAGTTTTTAATTTTTTTCTGCATATCAGCAAAATAACCGGGTGATGATTTTGCGTATTTACTTATGGATTGAGCCAGTTGTGACGTTGCTTTAGGATCTGCTTTTAAAGCAGAAACAACATCAACCCAATCAAGTGCATGTAAATGATAAAAATGCATAACATGATCATGAACAAACTGAGCTGCAATCATCAGGTTACGAATGAGTTGTGCATTGGGTGGAATGGTATAATCAAGTGCGTTTTCAACAGCACGAACTGATGCTACCCCATGCACTAATGTACATACGCCACAAATACGTTGTGCAAACGCCCAGGCATCTCTTGGGTCTCGACCGCGTAATATTATTTCTATGCCGCGAACCATTGTGCCAGATGAATAGGCTTCAGCAATGGTATCTCCATCCATTTGTGCTTCTATGCGCAGGTGTCCTTCAATGCGGGTAATGGGATCAACAACGATGCGTTCTGACATGATTTGATTTCCTGTTTATTGTTCTTTTAAATGGTCTGCTATCAATTCGCCCAGACCAATGACTTCTATATCCATTTTGTATTCTTCAACGCCATCTTCGAGCATATTGCGACAATTGGAACAGCTGGTGACCAGTGTTTTGGCGCCAGTGCTATCTAACTGTTGTTTTTTTATTGCGAAAGTTTTAAGTCGTAGTTCATCGGCATCTGGATTGGCACTAACACCACCACCACCGCCACAACACCAGTTCCATATTCCGGCACAGGGCATCTCAACAAAATTACTGGTAACACTATTGAGTAAATCACGAGGCTCTTGCGTAATGCCTCCTCGCCGTACAATCTGGCAGGGGTCATGAAATGTCAGTTTATCTGTCTCCAGACCTTCGAGTTCTATCTTGCCTTCGCGTCGTAACTGGTCGAGTAATTCGAGTATGTGAATGACTTTAAACTTGTAAGCCCGGCCAATTAAGTTAGGTCCATCCCAACGTATTGCGGTGTAGGCATGACCACACTCGGGACTGATAACATTTTTAACTTGAAGTTTTTCTGCTGCATCAACAATGCGTTGTACCAGTTCAGTAGCAATATCTGAGGAACCAATTTGAATACCACTATTGGTTGCTTCAAAAGCTTCACTTGAAAATGTCCATGACACATCGGCTTGTTTAAAAATTTTTGCCATTGCATTAATGAACTCTGGAAACTCCATGATTTCAGCAGATGACATGAGTAACAGGTAATCGGCTCCCTGTTTATCGAAAGGCATTTTGATACCGCTTTCATCTTCAGCATGTTGTACCTGTTTTTTAAAGGTGCTTAGCGTGATGCCCATAGGGCTACCAATTTTTATAGCGCGTGATGTTGCTTCTTTTAGTCCTTTAGGTGCATGTCCTGATGCCACCATACCTTCACGTGCTTTTCGAATCATATATACGAGGTCATTACCAACGGGACAAACTAACGAACAACGTCCGCATAAGGTACAACTGTCGTAGAGCAACTCCTGCCATTCATCGAGATCGGCATCAGTGACTGGTTTACTAATCCCCAATGTCTTGGCTAATCGTCCCCAGAAAGTATATTCCTGTTTCCAAACCCTGCGCATGGGTTCCAGTTTATTGATAGGTGTGTATTTTGGATCTTTGGTAGCTTCGTAAAACAGGCAGGCTTCGGCACACATGCCACAACGAACACAACTGTTAAAGAATGATGCGATGGGTGCATCTATCTGTTGTTTAAAAGCGGCAATGCCACGTTGTATTGAAGTGCTCATACTTTCACTCCCTTACGTCCGGCTGCTTCACCGCTGTACCAACGAGAAAAGACAATGGTAAATGTATGCATGAGCTTGGTCATGGGTAAGCTTATTAACAACAACTGTACTGTTGCCAGATGCACAATCATCATTTCGTTATAAGGTAAAAATTGACGATGATATAAAAGGTAGCCTGTTAGCACCGGTAAAAATGTTATCGCCCAGACAAAGTAATCAGAAAAACGAGACAGGTAACGACGCACTTTATCCCATACGCGATACCATAAAGTTATTAACATCGCGATCATAGTGAGTAAGGTGATTCCATCGATAAACCAGAAGGGGAAACCGGGCCATTCAAAACCGGTTAAATCTCGAATGAACATAATGTGTGGAACATAAAATATAACAATGATTAATAGTCCAATATGAAAAATATAACCGGTTAAAAAAATGACCGGTACTGATTTAAAACAAGAAAAAGAGGGGAGGGTGCGTGTTATTACAGTGCGCCAGCCATATTTAGCGCTGGCAAGATCACGTGCAACACTTAGATCTTTTTTTCTACCGAGTAAAAGCATTTCCAGTAAACGCACAACAACACCAAACAACATTAGAATGATGGCGATGGTCATACCCGGACCACGAACCCATGTTAATAATTCCATTGTTGTCATTAATCTATTCTCTTAAGTTTGAAGATCATCGTTAGTCACTTTTTGATGGTTTTTTTCTGCACTCGCTTTTTTCATACGATTTGCAAGACCAGCAGCGATACCCGCTGCAGCACCGGCAACCAATGCGGGCGCAACATAATCAGAAATATCTGTCGGTGATGCGGTGACTGGTTGGTATAAACCGCCAGCATCCCAGAAGCCGGGCTCCGAACAACCTATGCAACCATGACCGGACTGGATGGGAAAACTGGTGCCTTGATTCCACTTTTCAGTGGCGCATGCGTTATGCGTTGTTGGCCCTTTGCAACCGAGCTCATACAAGCACCAGCCTTTGCGTGCACCTTCATCATCAAATGTTTTTGCAAATTTACCCTGGTCATAAAAAGGTCGGCGGTAGCAACGATCGTGAATAGAATCACCATAAAAGGATAACGGTCTGCCGAAGCTATCAAGTTCAGGTATTTTTCCAAAGGTTAAGAAGTGTGCAAGTACGCCGGTTATAACAACGGGAATTGGGGGACAACCCGGAATATTAATAATGGGCTTGTCACGAATAATACTTGATACAGATACTGCTCCAGTAGGGTTTGGATCTGCATACGGTAAACCACCATAAGCAGCGCAAGTTCCGACTGAAATAATCGCTGCTGCGCCTTCTGCCGTTTCTTTAAGCATATCGAGATTACTGATACCCGCGATAGTTGAGTAAACACCACCATCTTTTATTGGAATTGAACCATCAACAACCAGTAAATATTTTCCATGGTGTTCTTTTATTGCTTGCAGTCGAGAATCTTCAGCCGCGGTACCGGAGGGGGCCATGAGTGTGTGATGGTAATCTAAAGAAATAACATCAAAGATAAGATTTTCGAGTGTTGGACTATGTGAACGGGTAAGTGACTCGGTACAACCGGTACATTCCTGAAAAGAAAGCCAGATGACAGAAGGGCGTTTAGCATTTTCCAGTGCTTCAGCAATGGTTGGCGCCATGCTGGCAGGTAAGGCCATCATTGTTGCCAGGCCGGCACAGAATTTAAGAAACCCTCGGCGACTGACACCTTGCTCTTGCAGCAGTTTCGCCAGTGTTTGATCTTCACTCATTCTATCGCTCCTTCCGTTTTATATTTCCAGTTGATTACCGGGGAAGTTGTGCTATTTAATAATGCTTAATCTTTTTTATTCCATTCTTGTAATTGTTCTTGTAAAGCCAAATGTGCAGACTCGATATCGTTATGCTGGCTTTCCAATATCGCTGGTATCGTAGTGATTTCAATTGTCTCAGCAATGCAGTCACCATCTTCATTATTGTGTGTAACCCACCAGACACCTGCTAATGCAGTTTCATAAATGGTGGTTGCGCCAAGCGAATCGAAACTGGCCTTAACTTCACCCTGACCAAGAATTGTTTTAATGGCTTCATGTTCACCGGGTAATAATGGCAGGCTATGTATGTCTATTGAATCTATCATGTCATCATTGATTAATGCTGAAAGCATCGATGAAATTTCAGTTAATAAAGCGCGGACATTGTCGGTTACTTCATATTCAGTTTCTGAATGATTGTCATCAGAAAAGTTAACGGTAACGGGTATGTCGGGTAAGCCGTTCATTAGTGCCACGCCTCTAATAAGGTATGTGCTTCCTGACACATTACAGGAATTGCCTGTTTTACAATTTCGGTTGGCTGATCTGCCCAGTCGACCGTTTCAGGTTGTACCCCAATCAATGCGCGACGTGTTGGTAAGGTATCAAGCAGGCGAGCCATATCCAGTAGTTCAGAGAGGCTAACTTCATGTACGCTACTACACTTGCTAGTACGTACGAAGGTATCCATTTCCTCATTGGTAAAGACTTTAACTTCACCGGGATTAGTATTGAGTTGCGCCGCATCAATAACGATCAGATTATCTGCACCATAAAGTGTTTCGGTAAGAGTAAAGCTTAACGTGCCACCATCTACAAATTCTATAGAGTTTTGGTTTTCATGATCTTGCCAGTTGCTTTGCAGCTCATTAAGCGCGTAGATACCTACGCCATCGTCTCCAAGTAAAGTATTACCCAAACCCAGCACGACGGTTTTCATTAATCTTTATCCTCAGTAAGATAGTCAACTAATAATTTTGTTTCTGAATCAGACAGTTTGAAATAGTGAGCGCGGATCTTGTCATCAGTTAATGCTTTCTTGATTTTAGACTGACCGATACGTACCGTACTTTCGTCATTATGACAGCAGGCACATTTAATGATGTAGAGCTCTTCGCCGGCCGATGCCATAACAGGTGTGGTAGCCATACTCATTGTTATGAGTAGCATAGATGTTACAAACTGTATAAGAATAGACATACAAGCAACCCCTATAGAAATGATTAACGAATACATTACACCATTTATAATTGATAGATCAAATATAGCAGGGTTTATAGTTGACTCAATGAAAATTCGAGTGTTTACTGAGCTGGATCAATTAAATACTGGATCATATAAATATCAGGAATAAGTTTTAACTACATTTGGATAATGTCTAATGTGCCTGGCAATACCAATGCAAATTATTGAAATTGATGGCTATGTTGCACGCTGTGAAGCAAAGGGTGTGCGACGTGAGGTCAGTTTATTTATGCTTCAGGATGAAGAGCTTGCCATTGATGATTTTGTAATGGTGCATGTCGGATATGCCATTCAAAAAGTAACAGAAAAAGATGCGCGTTCATCATGGGAATTGTTGGATGAAATCCTTGTTGCGACTGAAAATGACTCGGTTCCTGAAGATGCATGAGCTTTCGGTTTGTCAGGAGATTATCATTCAGGTCAATGAGATCGCCTTTCAAAATCAGGCTTCGTCGATAGAAAGTATCACGTTACAAGTTGGCCCTTTGTCCGGGGTTGAAGCCCCCTTATTAAAACAAGCGTTTCCCTTTGCTGCTGCACAGACTATTGCTGAAAGGGCAGAACTTATTATCGAAGAACTTCCTGTTGTTGTAGAGTGTAAACAGTGTGGTGCTCATTCAAATGTTGTCGCCAATAAATTAATATGTGGTCAGTGTGGCGACTATCACACACAATTAATCAGTGGTGATGAAATGTTACTCGCGAGTGTTGAACTTACTCGAGAAAATCCAGAAGAGAATGCTCAGTTAGCGGAGGCCAATCATGTGTGATACCTGTGGATGTAATGTTACAAGTGGTAACCAACACCTGCTTAAACCGGGTGGAAAGTTATCGTTAGCAAATAATGGTACTACATCAATTTCAGTACTAAAAAACCTGATGAATGAAAATGATCAGGTTGCTGCGCATAATCGTGAACACTTTGATAAAAATAATGTATTAGCGATTAACCTGATGTCATCTCCCGGTTCGGGTAAAACCGCTTTATTAGAGAAAACTATTCAGCAACTTAAAGAACAATTTCGAATGGCAGTCATAGAAGGCGATCTGGAAACAGAAAATGATGCTGAGCGTATACGAAAACAAGGTGTCCCTGCAATTCAAATTACAACAGGTAGTGCCTGTCATCTTGATGCTCACATGGTTCATGATGCAGTGCACAATCTTTCGTTAAAAGATCTTGATATTGTCTTTATAGAAAATGTAGGCAACCTGGTTTGTCCTGCAAGTTTTGATCTTGGTCAACATCTTAACGTTACTTTGCTATCAGTAACCGAAGGAGATGATAAACCAGCAAAGTATCCAGTAATGTTTCGTGCCTCTGATTTAATGTTGTTAACCAAAACAGATTTACTGGATGTGTTAGATGATTTCGATACCAAAAAGGCAGAGCAAAACTTGCGACAGCTTGCGAGTGAAGCGCCGGTTATTGAATTGTCATCGCGTCGAGGTGAAGGGTTGTCAAACTGGATAACATGGTTAAAGCAACAAGTTGAAGCTCAGCTAAGCAGAGTTAAAAATGGAGAGTCATTAAAACCGGCAATCCAGAAAGAGGGCGTTCAACTTCATAGCGAAACATCGCACAGTCATAATACTTTAATACAGAATCATACATAGGCTTAATCGTGTCATTAAACAATGCAAAACACTGGTTGCAGAAAATTAATGATTTGCAGCTTCCTGAAAAAATAAAAATCATGAATGTCTGTGGTGGTCATGAACGCACCATTAGCAATGCTGGTATACGCAGTTTATTACCTGAAAATATTGAATTAATTCCTGGTCCCGGTTGTCCTGTTTGTATATGTCCTGAAGAAGATATTTTTCTGGCAATACAACTCGCCTTAAATGAAGACGTTATCCTTATTGCCTTTGGTGATATGTTACGAGTACCTGTTAATGTTTCTAAAAAAGATGTTCGTACATTAGAACAAGCACGAGCCAATGGTGCTGATGTAAGACCCATTGCTTCGCCTCGTGAAGCCATTAGTATTGCGAACTCTAATAGAGATAAGAAAATAATATTTTTTGCCGCAGGTTTTGAAACAACTACGGCCCCTGTTGCGGCAATGATTGCCGAAGGCTTACCGGATAACTTATTCATTCTTCTATCAGGCAGGCTTACATGGCCAGCAGTTGCAATGCTATTGGACTCAGGCGAACCGGGTTTTGATGCACTGATTGCACCGGGTCATGTTTCAACAGTCATGGGGCCTGAAGAATGGCAATTTGTAATCGAGCAACATCATATTCCGACAGCCATTGCGGGTTTTGAAGCAGAGAGTATGTTGGCTGCACTTTATTCTGTAATACGGCAAAAATTAGATGGACGAATTTTTCTGGATAATTGTTATCAGGAAGTTGTACATGATGGTGGAAATATCACTGCCCAGCGCTATCTAAATGAAACCATGGATGTGACTGATAATAATTGGCGTGGCATTGGCATTATTTCAAAGTCTGGTTTTAGTTTGAATCAACAATATGCCGCACATGATGTTCGTTTGGTATTTAAAGACTATAGTGATGATTCACGTAAACGTATTGGTGAAATGCCAGCGGGATGTGATTGCGCCAAAGTTGTTCTTGGAAAAATTTATCCTGATCAATGCAGGCTTTATGGAACAGCCTGTCAACCTGAAACACCGATAGGACCTTGCATGGTCTCTGATGAAGGTGCTTGTCATATCTGGTGGAATACTGCACCGAGAAAAAATATAAAACAGAAGAGTGTATCAACTCAGGTAGCAGAATCAGTAGTATAGTGGCTAATTCGATTCAAAAAGAAACTAAAATTGTTTGCCTGGAAATTATTATTTCCGGCTTCGTGCAAGGTGTAGGTTTCCGACCTTTTGTATTTCGTCTTGCAAATCAGTTACAAATAAAAGGGTGCGTGTCTAATAATACGGGGCAGGTTACGATCACTGCTGAGGGTGAAAAAGAAACACTTGACTTGTTTTGTGATCGTCTGTTGAGCCATGCCCCTGTTAATGCACAACCAATAATTCAATCTGTTAATGAAGTTTCTTTGGTGAGCTATGAAGGTTTTTCAATTCTACAAAGTAATGAATTAAAAGAAAGTGATATTCATATACTGCCTGATCTTCCTGTTTGCGAACAATGTATTGAAGAATTATTTAACAAAAACAATAGACGTTATCTTTATCCCTTTATTAATTGCACACAATGTGGACCCCGCAATTCTATAATTACATCATTACCCTATGACAGAAAGAATACCAGTATGCAGGGGTTTAAACTTTGCTCAGAGTGTGAAAGTGAATATCTTGCGGTAAGTGATAGACGTTTTCATGCAGAACCTATCGCGTGTGATACTTGTGGGCCTGTGCTAAATTTTGTCGATGATAATAAAAACATTATAGGCAACATAGATGCGCTCGAAGCCTGTATTGATTCTTTACATAAAGGAAATATAGTCGCAGTTAAAGGAATAGGTGGATATCATTTAATGTGTGATGCTTCATCATCGGAAGCAATAGATTTGTTACGCAAAAGAAAAAAACGTCCTGATAAACCATTTGCTGTTTTAATGGCGTCTTCTCTCATTCAGGAATATGTTGATGTATCTGAGCAAGAACTATTTTTGTTAAAAGAAAATAGTCGACCGATAGTATTATTAAAAGATAATAACAGTGAAGATCTTGCGGATAATCTGGCGCCAGGTATTAACAGGCTTGGCATAATGCTACCAGGTACACCGTTACAGCACCTTTTATGTCACTACTTTAAAAAACCGCTGGTCGCGACTTCTGCGAATATTTCGGGTGAACCGATTATTACGACGAATGATGAAGCAGTAAAAAAACTGTCACGTTTATGTGATGCATATTTGCATAATAATCGAGACATCGTTCGTCCCGCAGATGACCCTGTTATGTTGCATAATAATTTTGGAAAACAAATATTACGTACAGGACGTGGCATTTCACCCACTGAAATAACTTTACCCTTTAAATTAGAAAAGCCAGTACTTGCCGTAGGAGGGCATATTAAAAATACCATTGCATTAGCGTGGAATGATCGGTTAGTGATTTCTGCTCACAATGGAGACTTAAGCAGCTTACGCGGCTATCAAACTTTTCAACAGGCAATTAAAGACCTGCAACAGTTATATCAAGTTAAAGCTGAAGTGGTTATATGTGACGCTCACCCTGAATATGCGAGTACACGATGGGCTGTAGAATCAAAACTTCCTACAGTAAAAATTTATCATCATCATGCTCATGCAAGTAGTCTTGTATTTGAAAAGCCTGATAATACTCATTGGCTGATTTTCAGTTGGGATGGAATTGGATTAGGGACAGATGGAACGCTCTGGGGTGGTGAGACTTTTTTAGGCTCAGCGGGAAACTGGAAAAGAATTGCAAGTTTTAAAACTTTTAAATTGCCAGGAGGAGAAAAAACATCACGAGAATCATGGCGTATAGCGGCTTCATTAAACTGGCAGTCAGATTTTGAAATAAATAATGAAAGGATTAATCAGGCTAAATCAGATAAGTTAAAAATTATGTGGCAAAAGAATATTAACTCTCCTGAATCCAGTGCCGCGGGACGTTTGTTTTCTGCCGCAGCTTCTCTGTTAGGATTGGTCGATATTGAAAGTTTCGAAGGCCATGGGCCAATGTTGTTAGAAGCTTTGGCTGAAACGACGCAAGCGGATGCGATTACATTACCAATATCTAAAGAGGGTGATGTTAATAGAATTGATTGGCGACCACTCGTTATGATGTTGAATGACAAATCTTTATCTAAAGCTGTTCGCGCAAGATGTTTTCATGAAACTCTAGCTCAATGCATATGTGATGTTTCTACTCAATATAGCAACAAACATAAAAATTTAACTATTGGTCTAAGCGGTGGCGTTTTTCAAAATCAACTTCTTGCTTCTTTAATTAAACAAAAAATTGAACAGCATGATTTAAGAATTGTTATACCATCATTAATCCCTGTAAATGACGGTGGCTTATGTGCTGGTCAAATTATCGAGTATCATTATCAATGAGTAATACTATTACACTTTCACATGGCAATGGCGGCAAATATATGCGTCGTCTTATTGAAGATGTGTTTTCAAAGCACCTGTCTAATGATTTATTAAATACAGAAAGTGATGCAGCATTACTGCCTATGCAAAATCAGCCATTAATGACAACCGTTGATGGCTTTACGGTGCAACCTATTATTTTCCCCGGTGGAAATATTGGCTCACTTTGTATACACGGAACAGTCAATGACTTGGCAGTGAGTGGTGCTATTCCGAAATTTATAACATTGGGTGTCATCATTGAAGAAGGTTTGTCATTCGAAATATTAGATAAAGTTGTAAAAACCATGGCTGAAGCTGCAAAAGAAGCTGGAGTAAAAATTGTGTGTGGTGACACAAAAGTTGTACCGCGTGGGCAAGGTAGTGAAGTGTATTTTACGACCACAGGTATTGGTTATAAAACGTCAGTTGTCGATTACAGTACAAAACTCATTAAACCGGGCGATAAAATATTAATCAGTGGATCTATTGGTGATCATGGTGCCGCTATTATGCTGGCTCGCGAACAATTTGGTTTGTCGGGTAATTTAAAATCAGACAGTGCGAATGTTATTTCATTTTGCCAGTCTGTTTATGATCTCGAAGGTGTACGTTTCATGCGTGATCCAACGCGTGGTGGTATAGCAAGTGTTCTGCATGAAATAAATCAGGCAACGGGTTATGGCATTCAAATGAATGAAGTGGATGCACCAATTCATGATGAGGTAATAACAATCTGCGATATGCTGGGTTATGAGCCATATTATCTGGCAAATGAAGGACGTGTTGTTGCTGTTGTAGATTCAGGAATTGCTGAACAAGTATTAACTCTATGGAAGAATATTGATCATGGTGAAAACGCTGCCATAATTGGTGAAGTAACGGATCAACATCAGCAAGTTGTTTTACAGACAGAATTGGGTGGCGAAAGGATCATGCATGAATTGAGTGATACGCCGCTCCCAAGAATTTGTTAAAAACTTAAGATTATTTAGTTTCTGCTTTTTTAACCCGGATTTTATTGCCTGCAATCTCTTTTCCATTATTACTTTGCATTGCCGCTTTTACATCACCTTGCTTAGGCATTTCAACAAAACCAAAACCTTTTGACTCTCCGGTTGCTTTATCCATAACCAGAGTGCATGACTGTACGGTACCGAAAGGTTCGAATAGAGCCAGAAGTTCTTTTTCTGTTGTTGTGCGTGCGAGATTACGAACGAGTAATTTCATTGGATTAATCCTCTAATTTAATCAGTTACTTGATCTCTCAAGTACTCTTCATAGGTACCACTATAGTTAGTAACACCCGTTGGCGATAGTTCAATAATACGTGTTGCTAATGATGAAACAAATTCTCTGTCGTGGCTCACAAATATGATTGTGCCGGGATAATTATCTAATGCGAGATTCAATGCTTCAATCGATTCCATGTCCAGATGATTGGTGGGTTCATCAAGTATTAAGATATTGGGTTTTTGAAACAATCGGGGTCGGAACACAGATTTTACTAATATACGAGATTATAAAACAGCTTCTTTAAGGTCAAGCCATACATTTGACATGATTTTAAGTAGATGGACAAGGAAATGTAATATGTAAGACTTGATTCTGACGATTTTTAATTGCATGTACAAGCATGTATGAGTAAAGTGCCAGTATGTTTGATGAATGTCTATATTTCAATGCCACAAAATTTACCCGGATAATAAATTCTTTTTGGGAGGAGGCATATCGCCCTATAGGATTATCTCCTTCGCATGCATATCTGCTTCAATTTATTCTGGATCAACCTGGGAACACACCGAAAAATCTGGCTGAAAAAATGGATTTAAAATTATCAACAGTTACTAGATTTGTGGATGCTCTATCAGCTAAGGGGTTAGTTAAGCGAAGAAAAGAAAATAAGGATAAAAGAGAGTGCAGTATATATCCAACGAAAGAAGGAAAAAAATTAAAAGCTGATCTTAATCGAACATCAAATATGTTGCATAAAAAAATAAGGAAAATATTAGGAGATAATGGTGTTTCTGACGCGCTCTCTTTATTTAAGGAATTTAGTAGCAGGATAAAAATCGAGAAAGAGGGTGAGAATAATGCGTGAGTTACATGAAGTTTTTCACTCGGGGGAATTGGATGCACAAGTCAAATTCAATAAAAATAGGAGTTGGAATGATGGTTCAATTGAAGGACTTAACCAAATGTTTAAAGAGGCCATCGATGATGAAACAGCGTATTTTATTGAAGGTCAAAAATTTTTCTTCATTGCTACATCAAGCGTAAGTGGTGAGTGTGATTGTAGCTTTAGAGGTACGGAACAAGACGCAGATGGAAATTTGCTTCAAAGCGTTTTTATAAAAGATCCAAAGACCTTAATATTCCCTGATTATTCTGGTAACAATATATACAATTCATTGGGAAATATAACCGTTAATCCAAATATTGGTATTCTATTTATTGATTTTAAATCGGCATTGCGTCTAAGAGTAAACGGCGGTGTAAAAATAATTACCGACAAAAATATTTATAAACACATGTGGCCAAAATCACTAAGATATATTGAGGTTAACGTAAAGCAAGTTTACTTTAATTGTCACAAAAGAATAAAAGAAAGTGTTAATCTGTAGTGCTGTGTGACGATAAAACTAATTGAATCCATAAAGTATTGGGGAAGTGATAATTTTCCTAATGTTTTGAAAATAGAACTTATAGAATTAGGGGCTGACAATTTACCCCTTCAAAAAGCAGCAACACCTGGTAGTTTTGTCAAGGATTCTGACATTAGTGTTACTGTATTGTCTATACATGATGACGAAATTAATATTAAAGTAAAAGTCGGCGTTATGTTTTTAGAAATTCTATGGGCGTATTGCTGTGGAGATGATGAGCCTATGGTTAGTAACGCATATTGCGAACTTATAGTCGTTATAAATAAAGCTACAGCCGTTACAAAATTCAGGGTTATTTTGAATTAAATAAGCAATCGAAGCGCAGCAGTCTAATAAGGCAAATGCAACGGCAAAAAGCGCTGCCCCTTAGCAAAGCGTTGAAGCTGTAGAAAAACCCT
>JAGLTQ010000147.1 GCA_023135195.1 Gammaproteobacteria bacterium
TTTTTCTTAGCAACTTTCTTTTTTGCTTTTTTCTTAGCAACTTTCTTCTTGGCTTTCTTTTTAGCGGCCATGATGTTTTCCTCTAATTTAAAAAATTAATTTATTAATTGTGTCAGTTATAAAATTCGGTTTGAGCTTGATATATGAGTTTAAAAATCAGCTGCAAAGGATACGCGATCATCTTAAAAATTGGAAATTTTAAGCACAAACTATAGTATAAAAATATGTTTTATATAGCTACAAAAGGTGAATTTATACGGTTTCTTTACTGAGTTTTTGTAAGCGAGAAATGCGTGCTTCAAGCCGAGCGGTATCGTCACGCAATTGGCTTATATTTTTGCTAAAGTCATCTAATTCAGCAGTATGTGGAGTGAGATCGCCTTCGTCTTGTAGGTATTCGCGCGCATCAAGCTCAAGAGTTTTTAAGGTATTTTTACCCCATGCATTGAAGCTGCGTATCAAGTCCCCCGTTTTATGAGCGACTAAATCACCTGTAAAGCTAGAGAGCCATTCTTCCCAGTCTAAATCGAGCTGATCTAAGATACGTTTAAAATGTTGGCCGAGTTCAATTTCACCCTTAATGCGTATTTCACCACTAAAAAAGCTTTCTGTGGCATCACCTAGTGACATGTTAATAAAAGCGAGTGCGTCGCCTTGTAATGTGGTGTCGGCTTTTCCTTCATAAAGGTATTTCACCTGAATGCCTTCGTTGTGAGGGAAGAGGTATAGAGTTAGTTCGAGATCGGTTAACTCAAAGGCAATGACTTTGCCTTGTATGGCTGCAAATTTTTCTAGGGTTGCAGGATCTTGTTTTAATAACTGATTAATCGAAGTTTCAAGGGCTTCGGTTAAGGTGAGGATAATTTCGGTTGTTAGACTCATTGAAAGAGTATTGAAAATTAGATTTTATAACCACGATGCAAAGCAACCACACCACCGGTTAAATTAAAATATTCTGCTTTTTCAAAGCCAGCGTCAACCATCATGCCTTTTAACGTTTCTTGATCGGGGTGCATGCGGATAGATTCAGCAAGATAACGGTAGCTATCAGGATCGTCTGCAATCACTTTTCCCATGAAAGGCAAAAGTTTGAATGAATAAGTATCGTAAACTTTACTCAATAAAGCGGATTCAGGTTTTGAGAATTCTAAAATGAGTAAGGGTGCACCGGGTTTTAATACGCGATACATGGAACGTAATGCCGCATCTTTGTCCGTTACATTACGTAAACCAAAGGCAATAGTAATCGCATCAAAATGATTATCTGGAAAAGGTAAGCATTCGGCATTGGCCTGAACATATTCAACATTTCCAGCAATGCCTTTATCCAGCAAACGTTCACGGCCAACTTTTAACATGGAATCATTAATGTCAGCGACAGTAACGGAACCTTCCTGACCAACAATACGGGCAAATTTTGCTGCTAAATCACCAGTACCGCCAGCAAGATCTAATACATTATGGCCGTGACGGACGCCGCTCATTTCAATGGTATAACGTTTCCAGACACGATGAATACCAAATGACATTAAGTCATTCATGACATCATATTTACTGGCAACCGAATGGAAGACGCCTGCGACTTTGTTTACTTTGTCGTCGTAAGCAACCTGTTCAAAACCAAAATGTGTAGTGTCGTCTTTCATGCTTTGAGTATACCTGTAACAGCAAGATTTTTCTGCGGTGGAGATGTTATTCCCTCCCCTCCAAGGGGAGGGTTAGGGTGGGGTGATATAAATTTGTCCCCTCGACAATTGCTCCTCGATAACTGCTCCTGCGTTATTCTACTTACGGGCGTCCTGCCCTAATACATTGTTCTCGATTGTTGCTCCCGGCACAATTCTACCTCCTCCATCCTTGGAGTCGTACCTTCGCCCGTCCATGGGCTTGTCCCCCTAGCTCCCTCCCAGAGGGAGGGGGAAAAGAAGCGCTGTAATTAAATTTTATTTACCGTGTTTAGGCTCTGGTCGCTCTTTACCGGCATCTTTTAAGCGTTGCAGATAGTTCTTCCAGTTTTCTTCGTAGTTTTCACCCAGTTCATACAGTGTTTCCCAGGAAAAAATACCTGTGTCATGATTATCATCAAAGAAAGGTTGAATGGCATAGTTACCAATCATTTCAATTTGTGTGATGTTCACGTCTTGTTTACCAAATTGTAAAACTTCCTGGCCTGGACCGTGGCCTTGTACTTCAGCAGAAGGCGAGTAGACACGTAAATATTCAACGGGTAAGTTAAATGTTTTACCATCGCTAAAAATAACTTCAAGTACATGTGAAGCCTGGTGAAGTTTAATATCTGTAGGTTTGATCATCTTAATTATTCCTAAATAACTTTTATAAAATATAACGACGCTTGATTGTATAACTTCTTGCCGTTACAAAATGTACCGGCTCAGATCCTCATCCTGTGCTAATTCAGCAATATTTTCATCCA
>JAGLTQ010000148.1 GCA_023135195.1 Gammaproteobacteria bacterium
AGGTCTATCCGCAAATCACAACTAGTTGAAGAAGTATATGATAATGAATGTAAGTGTAACCGACTAAGGTCTATCCGCAAATCACAACTTGTTGTCACGTCTTCAACGTCCTTTTACTAGTGTAACCGACTAAGGTCTATCCGCAAATCACAACAGTATGATCACCTGGATGGGCAGGTAAAACAGTGTAACCGACTAAGGTCTATCCGCAAATCACAACGGGTAAAGTACGGGTGTCATAGATACCCGTAGTGTAACCGACTAAGGTCTATCCGCAAATCACAACCAAACAAGCAAAGCTAACATTGCAAGAATTAGTGTAACCGACTAAGGTCTATCCGCAAATCACAACCAGATAAACTAAATGGCACAGACCCACCAGAGTGTAACCGACTAAGGTCTATCCGCAAATCACAACTGTCGGATGGGTCGGACTTAATTCCAAGCGAGTGTAACCGACTAAGGTCTATCCGCAAATCACAACATAAAAATCAATGGTGTGCCTTACCTCAAGTGTAACCGACTGTAGACTGGCGCTTTGTAACCAGCTTCCTTGTGATTACCTGGTTAATGCCAACAGGTAAAACTAATTCTCATCCTCCAGAGTAGAATAAATTCTCACTTACTCTATTGCAGTCGATTAACTCTTCTTAATTGCAATGGAAAAAACGAGGGACAGAGGAAGAACTATTGGCTTTATTTCAAGAAAGTAAATTGTTGGATTCACTACGCTTAATCCAACCTACAGCAAGGTAATCTTATTAAGCAAAACTCACCTTTGTATTGAAAATTAACCTACAAAAAATTCAATATACAATTTTTTAATTCCCTGCTCTTACCAATCCACCCATGCCGGCATCTTCGAAGGTTTGATTTAAATATTTACGAATACCCTTCGCATCTTCAATAACTAAAACTTCACTTAATATTTGTCGTGCTCTATCTCGTGTAACATTACGAATCACCCATTTAACTCTGGGTAAACTTGATACACTCATACTTAAGCTATCAATGCCCATCGCAAGTAATAATAAAGCTGCAACTGGATCACCTGCCATTTCTCCGCACACACTGACAGGTTTGCCATGTACACGGGCACTTTCTACGACTTGCAAAATTGCTCGTATCACCGCGGGATGCAGAGAATCATAAAGTGATGCAACACGTGCATTGTTTCGGTCTACTGCAAGCAAATACTGTGTTAAATCATTTGTTCCTATTGAAAGGAAATCAACACGTCGCGCAAGATTGCCTGCTTGATATACTGCCGAAGGAACTTCAATCATTACACCAATTTCAGGCATAACCACCTCTTCCCCTTCTTCAAGCAGTTCGCCGTATACCTGGTGAATTAAACCCAGAGCCTCATTGAGCTCAGAAATATCACTAATCATGGGTAATAATATTTTTAAATTATTTAACCCAATATTTGCTCTGATCATTGCGCGAATCTGCACAAGAAATATTTCAGGATGATCCAGGGTAATACGAATACCTCGCCAACCTAAGAATGGATTATCTTCTTCGATGGGGAAATAAGGTAAGGCTTTGTCGCCACCAACATCCAGGGTACGTAATGTAACGGGACGAGGATGAAAGCTTTCCAGTACTTGTCGATAAATACTATGTTGTTCTTCTTCACTAGGAAACTTTTGCCGTTCCATAAAAGGAAACTCGGTACGATAAAGACCGATGCCTTCTGCACCACTTTGTAAACTTGGTGTGATGTCTGACAATAATCCTGAATTAACAAGTAAAGAAATTTCAATGCCATCCTGAGTTTTAGCAGGAAGATCTCGCAACTCCATTAACTCATCTGATAAGGCCTCTTCTTCATCTATAAGACGTTTAAATTCATTAATGATTTTTTCAGATGGTGAAATAAAAACGCGGCCACTATAACCATCTGCAATAATAGTTCGACTATCAATTTTGGCTACAGGTAAATCAGTTGCACCCATTACTGTGGGAATACTCATAGCACGAGCAAGAATGGCAACATGAGAGGTGCGTGAACCACGCACTGAAATCACACCAACTAATTTTTCACGTGGAATTTCAGCCAACATAGAAGCTGATATATCTTCACCAACCAGTACAGTATTATCGGGATAATCGACTTTATCGTGTGATTCTTTTTGCAAGTGCATCAAAATACGGCGACCGAGATCACGTACATCATCCGCTCTTTCGCGTAAGTAGCTGTCTTCCATTTCACGAAAGACTTGCTCGTGTTCCTGGATCGTTTGACGTAAAGCACCGGGTGCCCAATTACCTTCGCGTATTCTGTCTCGTGTTGTTCCTGATATTGCCTGACTGTTAAGCATCAATAAATAAACATCAAATAACGCTCGATCTTCTTCAGGTAAAACATCTTTTAAACGTTCAGATAATTCCTTTATATCTTTGACAACCGATTCTACGGCGGTATCAAATGTTTTAATTTCTTTTTCAACATCTAAAATATGTCTGTCTGGAATGGCATCAATGTCCGCAGGAGGATAAATGACAACAGCGGTTCCCATTGCTACACCGGGCGCGCCAGGTAAACCATGAATCGGTTTCGATTCATGTTCCTTTTCATCATCCAGTTGTTTTAATCCACTGATACCACCACTTGCTTCAGCATGAACAATCGCACCGGCAAGTTGTGCTGCCACGGTGATCAAAAAGGTTTCATCATCTTCACTAAATTTTTGTATTTTTCTGCTTTGAATTACCAACACACCCAAAACTTTACGATGGTGAATAATGGGCACACCTAAAAAACCATGAAAGGCTTCTTCACTTGCTTCAGGGAAATGTTGGTAACGGGGATTTTTTTCTGCATCGGCAATGTTAATGGCTTCAGCTCGTTTACCAACTAAACTAACCAAACCAACTTTATCACTCATACGAACTTTACCAATAGCTTCAGGATTCAAACCATCGGTTGCCATTAATACATATTCACTATCGTTATTATTTTCATTTGTTAAAAAAACAGAACAAACTTCAACATTAATAACTTTTTTAACGCGCTTGACAATAATATTCAGTGCTTGCTCAAGATTCTTGGCAAGGTTTACTTCCTGAACAATGCGTCGCAATATATCAAGCATAACGTTTTATTTTCACTATTCTGGTTTTATAAAAAATCTACGGTAAGACACATGTTGTTTTACAAAGAATGTGACTACTAATTTATTCGGAGTTACAAAACAAATAACAACTTAACCAAGTAACGGTAATAGTTCTTTCAATGCTTCAGCATAAACACTGCGTTTAAAAGAAATGACTGAGCGTGGTGGTTCTAAATGGTCAACCCAACGCCATTGATCAAACTCTGGTTTATCACTACTATCAAGACAAACATCGGACTCTTCTCCAGTGAAGCGCAATAAAAACCAGCGTTGCTTCTGTCCAATACAACATGGAGTCTGATGTCGACGAATAAGGTGTTCCGGAATATCATAACGTAACCAGTCTTGCGTACAACCAAGCAACTCGACTGATTCTTTAGTCACACCGACTTCTTCATGTAACTCACGAAAAACGGCTTGCTCTGCTGACTCAGACTCATGAATACCACCTTGAGGGAACTGCCAGGCATCTTCTCCAATTCGTTTTGCCCAAAATAAGCTACCATCCATATTCACTAAAATAATACCAACGTTCGCTCTGTACCCTTCTGTATCAATCACTTAAAAAACTCTCTTCATTTAGCCCTTTAGATTGTTTCATGTTCACCGATTATCAGCAAATCTATTCAGAAACATCTATTTATCGTTAATTATCAATAATTTAGTGATATTAATAAGAACTAACATGCCTATAAAGGTGCTTTTACGTTAATATTGGCGTTTCCAATAATTAAAGGCAATAACCGTGGCTCTCGCTATTTTTGATTTAGACAATACTTTATTAAACGGTGATAGTGATTATCTGTGGGGGCAATTTTTAGCTCAACAGGGCCGTGTCGATGCGAAACATTATGAAAAAGAGAACCAACGTTTTTATGATGAATATGTCGCAGGTGATTTGGATATTTATGAATTTTTGGAGTTTAGCCTTGCCCCACTAAGTCAAATGAAAATGGATGAACTTAACCAGCTGCATAACCAATTTATGAAGGAGTGTATTCGCCCCGTAATAACAACCAGGAGTCGTGCATTAATTCAGCAACATGTTGATCAAGATGACACTCTTTTAATTATTACTGCAACTAACCTTTTTATTACTGCACCTATAGCTGAAGAGTTAGGCATACCTAATATTCTGGCGACGGAACCCGAAATTATTGATGATCGTTATAGCGGTAAGGTCTCTGGCATACCTTGTTTTAGAGAAGGAAAAGTGGAACGTCTGGCGACATGGTTAAAAGAAACAGGAGGCAATCTCGCAGACAGTTATTTTTATAGCGACTCACATAATGATTTACCCTTGCTGGAAATGGTCAAAAAACCGATTGCAGTCGATCCTGATGATACTTTGCGTTCGCACGCAGAAATGAAGGGCTGGAATATTATTAGTTTACGGGATTAAATACGTTAGCAAAGATAATTGCTAGAACAGCTCAACATCACTACTTTCAGATTGGACAGACACACTTTCACCGTTATGCAATGACACTTCTTCGGCGGTGGTGTAATTCAATTTTAATGAATTTAATATCTCATCAGCCTTTATTTCTGTAATTTCACCATTTGCAACCATTTGCATTTGTTCATTAATTATTTTTGGCAATTCATTTAAGCCGTCAACAACATGCAATAATATTTGGCTAGTTCTATCCTGAAATTGTAACGACATAATAATTTCATTTACTTCCTGAACTATTTCTAAACTTTCTTTCTTAAGTATTTCAGATGACTCAGACATACCTTTCGTCATCCATTCAAGGCTTGTCAGTACCGTTTTTATTGTTGAAGAACCTTCTTCTTCTAGCAATAAATCTTTTTCCATAGATTTGGTTGCCTCAGTCATAGTAGTCTCAACTGACTTTGTAAAGTGGCTTATTGTTTCAGTAATTTGTCGGCCAGTTTCACCCGACTGGATAGACAATGAACGCACCTCGTCTGCCACGACAGCAAACCCACGTCCAACCTCACCTGCTCTCGCTGCTTCAATAGCAGCATTTAAAGCCAGTAAGTTTGTTTGTGATGCAATTTTTTCTACACCCTCCGCCATACTTTTTAGTATGGCGGTATCATCTGCCAGTTCTTTTAGATTTTCAAAGGATGCTTTTCTGTTCACCAGAGCCGCGGCAAGATTGGTTATAACATTAGACAATTGGCCTCGACTATTCATAAATACGTTGTCTAATAATGTTGAATCACTTCCATCTTCGGCAGGAACAGAGGCGTTTGAAAGCTTTGCTGCATCCAGAGCACTATTTAAACGCCCCACTAATGAGCCAAAACGCATCGACATCATCGTTATCGCTTCTTCAGTTTGCTGCCGTGAACTTTCTATTTGACGATTTGAAATTTCAATTATCTGGGTAATAACCTCAGATAAATTTTGCATCGAAGCAATGGTCACACTCGTATCTGTTACAACACTTTTTTCAATTTCTGCTGCCGCAGCTTCATCTGAAACTTTTTTTGCTCGCAATAATTCAAGCTTTAAACCCAAAAGTACAGAAATGACAATTATAATACCAGCATTAACCCAGGCTGATTCCACTGCTAAAATTGTAAGCCCTATTAAAACTAATCCCGCCAATACAGGCAAAATAAAAAATAGGCTAAACTTAAACGTTGATTTATTTTTCATACTTTTCTTATTTTTAAACTCAATAATAATTTATCTAGCTCATACAAAAACCCGTTAAAGCCTTTGCTTTACAGTCTATTTATCGTCCTTATACAATTAACCTTTAACCTAATCGAGACTTAATTAAAGCCACTCGAACACATAATACCTGTAGTAAAAACAAGTATATTATTCGCAAACACGAGAAAATAACCAGATAGAACTTAGCGGAAGAGGTAAAAATTACGGGGAAATACTAATGCGCGATTTTTTGCTTTGTTTTAATGAGATATACATCTTCCAACCAACGAACAAGGGGACGCCATTGTGCTTTATCACTGTCGGTACGCTTATCCCACATTTCATGAATGCCTATACCGCGTTCAGCAGCATGCACATAATTTTGTGTATCACGTAAGGTGGTAACGAAGGGGAGTTTTAATGTTTTTAAGAAGCGCTCTAATGCTTTATACGTCAGGGTATTTTTCTTGGCTCGATTAGCAACAACCGCAACATTAAGCCCCATTTGACGAACTTTGCCCACTACCAACAACTCTTCAATAAAACGCGTTACCGCGTGAATATCAATTGAAGAAGGTAAAACAGGTACAATAATCGTATCGACAAGATGAATAAGATCTCTTAACTCATTTCCTGTAATACCTGCCGGTGCATCGATAATCATTCGTTCAGTTTCAGGAGGTACCCGCATCTGAAAAGAGCGAGTCAAGCCGGTATTATTTTTTCGGCTTGCGACATGCACGCCATAAATAGCCTTGCCTGATTTTGCGCGCTGACTCAACCAGCGAATACTTGAACCTTGAGGATCAAAATCCAGTAATGCAGTCGATAAGTTTTGTGTCGCAAAATAGCTGGCGAGATTAGTCGCCACTGTGGTTTTACCACACCCACCTTTTGAGTTGATCACAAGTATTTTCTGCATAATGCCTACAACCTATCCAACGGATCTAATCGAGCTCAATTTCATATCAGAGAGCTGCGCTAAACCCCATTAAAACTAATTACATTACTAGTCTAGATAATATCGACCGCATCGCCCAATAAACTGAGTATATTTATGCGTCGTATTTCACAGTTTAGACTATATTTGATTAAAAGTTAACATTTTAGTTAAATAAAGCGTTGTAACTCACTGTATTTACTGGATTATTATTAAAAATACTAATGCAGGCCGTTTTTACTGATAGTGAAGACTAACTTTCTAAAAATAATATGAGCAAAATGGTTATAACTCTATAGAGGGGAAATATTACTAATTTTTACCTATCATTTCTTTGACAATTTCCGTTAAATCACCATTTTTGATGCTTTTCATCTTGAATATTGCATCAAAATCATCTTTATTGGCGATTTTATCAACATCACGAGATGTGATGAGTATTGTTTTGATGTGTTTATTGAAATTATTCACCAAGCGGAGCGCTACAACTAAAGCATCAATATCCTACGGTCCGTTCTTCGTGGAAATCAATGATTCCGTTGTACCCCTTAAAATATCAATAAATTGAAACAGAACATCAAGCGTCAAAGCTTCGTTAAATTCATCCCTTTCCATGAGTGCCAACATGACATCTTCCATATTTTAATTCCTACTCCCCCTGTCATCTAAAGGGAATAAGAGCTTTGTAATAGAAACACATTGGTGGTTTAATCCGACTTTATTTCAATTTCTGGATTTTTAACAATAAATTTATGCGCCCTCTCTCATTTATTATTTTCTTATCTGTTTTGAGTATATTACTCATAGCCGGTTCTCTAATGGTAGGCAGCGTATCGATTCCTTTAAAAACAGTATGGATGACAATCATCGATCCCGGAGCACAGGGCGCATCACTCATTGTCACCGAACTTCGCTTACCCAGAACATTAGCCGCATTTGCAACAGGTGCATTACTCGCCCAAGCCGGTGCTTTAATGCAAGTGCTTGTTCGCAACCCATTGGCTGACCCGTACATTTTAGGTGTATCGGGTGGTGCTGCCACTGCGGTACTCATCGGTATGTTATTAGGTTTTACCAGTGCGTTTGGTTTGACTGGGCTAGCTTTTATTGGTGCATTAATCGCGATGTTTTTAGTTTTTGTTATTGCCCATCAAAAAGGTAACTGGACACCAACACGACTATTACTGACAGGTGTAGTGATTGCAGCAGGCTGGGGCGCTGCAATCAGTTTAATTTTAACCCTGTCTCCTGCGAACAACTTACACGGCATGTTATTTTGGTTAATGGGTGATCTTAGTTACAGCTATTCTGTTTCATTTGCTTTCACTGCGCTCATTATTGGTTTGACGTTAAGTATGCTGTTGTCATCTCAACTTAATGTCTTAATTCGTGGTGATAAACTTGCTGCAACTTTAGGTGTTAATCTAAAACAATTACATATTAAAATTTATATTCTTGCTTCATTACTCACAGCAGCGGCTGTTGTTCAGGCGGGTAGTATTGGTTTTGTTGGTTTCATCGTACCGCATTTAATTCGTTTAACAGGTTTAACGGATCATCGTTTCTTATTACCTGCGGCTACATTAGGCGGTGGCATATTGGTTCTGGTCGCCGATACTGCAGCAAGAACAATTATTGCACCACAACAATTACCCGTCGGAATTATTACCGCACTCATTGGTATTCCTTTGTTCCTGTTTTTACTACAACGGGATGCAAAACAATGAGCCTGATAAATTGTAATAACCTGACCGTTAAAATTGCAGACACGCAAGTATGTGAAGATTTAACACTATCAATCGGTGCCGGAGAAAACTGGGCTATTTTAGGCATGAATGGCTGCGGTAAAACAACCTTACTCCATACCCTTGCCGGACTGTTGCCCGCTCAATCGGGTGATATAAACCTTAATACAATTAATCTAAATGATTTATCACGCCGCGACATAGCACAGCAACTTGGCTTGTTATTACAACACCAGGAAGATCATTTTCCGGGAACCGTATTAGAAGCAGCATTAATTGGCCGCCACCCTCATCTTAAAAGTTGGCAATGGGAAACTGAGAGTGATGAACAGTTAGTGATTGATACTTTAAACTTAGTTGGTCTGGAACATTTTTCTCAACGTTCGATTCTTACCTTATCAGGTGGTGAACGTCAGCGTGTTGCACTTGCAACACTGTTAGTTCAGCAAACTAAAATTCGTCTACTTGATGAACCAGTCAATCATCTTGATATTCATCACCAGCATGAAGTGATGAAAATATTAACAACAAACAACGACAATATTGCCAATGTCTTTGTTTTACACGATGTAAATCTTGCTGCTCGGTATTGTGATCATGTTTTATTAATTTATGGCAATGGGAAAGTCCAACAAGGTGCTTGTGCTAATGTGCTGTCAGAGAAAAACTTAACTGGGTTATATCAGCATCCACTTCAAGAAATTACTCACAATAACCAGCGTTGGTTTATCGCGAATTAATTATATAAATCTATCACCGCGTCGGCCTAATACCCTCTAAATATTTTTATGTGGGGCACTATGAGGCCGACCTACATTAAATCAGTCTATGTAGGTCGTGCCTTTAGGCCGACGAACATCTACCCGCTACCACTTAATTCTATCCAAACACTACAAATTAAAATAACCCCCTAAGCTATTGTATTACCTTGTTTATTCACTAAATGACCGGTTTTACTTCGATAAATCTAATTTGACAGCCCCATACAAGATCGATAAAGTTGCGCCACTTTTACTGCTTCAGGTGCTGAGCCAATTTCTATTTGGCAAGGTGAAACGAGAAGTCGGTGCGAAATCGCTTTATTAAAAACGAAATCAATTCCGACGCTGCCCCCGCAACGGTAGTCGAGTTTAAGTGAATCATTCCTGCCACTGTGTCGAATGACATGGGAAGGCGATTCACTCCATAAACAACTTACACCACGTAAGTTCGTTTATAACTCGAGAGCCCGGAGACCGGCCTGATGTGATCGTAGTGTATCGCGGAGGGCGATAACGGGCGGATTGCATCATTTCCCGACCCTTATTTTCCTCTATCGAATACTTAATTATTACGCGCGTGGGTGTGCGTTTACTCGAGGAAATATAAATGAAAAAAACCAGACACATTTTTTTGGTCGCTCTTGCTACTAGCTTTACTCTTCCAACATTTGCCGAAGAGCAATCTCCAATAATTGTTACTGCAACACGTACAGCACAAACTGTAGATGAAAGCCTTGCTTCAGTTACAGTAATTACTAAAGAACAAATAGAGCAACAACAGGCCAATGACTTAAACGATCTTCTATCGAGCATTGCCAGTATTGATATGATTAATTCAGGTGGTTTTGGTAAAAGTACAAGCTTGTACATGCGGGGAACAGATACAGGTCATGTTCTCGTAATGATTGATGGTGTACCGTTTAGTTCCGCTACTTTAGGACAGGTTGCATATCAGGATATACCTGTTGATCTTATAGACAGAATAGAAATAATAAGAGGACCTCGCGCATCTCTTTACGGTTCAGAGGCAATTGGTGGAGTAATCCAAATTTTTACTCGTAGACCAACTGATGAAACAAGCCTTAACTTCACCTCTACACTTGGCTCAAATAACATGAAAAAAAATACTGCCGGTATTTCTGGAAGTATAAATAAAACATCTTATTCTATTCAGGCAAGTACCTTTTCTACGGATGGATTTAATGCCGAACAAAATAATGACCCGGATAATGATGGTTACAAACAAAATTCTGCAAATATTTTCGTTAAGCATAAGTTCAGTAACACTAACAATATAGAAGCGACATTTTTTAACACTGACAATGTAAATGAATATGATGGTTTTACTCCTACATCTGATTATTATACTGAAGGCTTGCAACAAGCATTAGGCATAAAGGGGACATTTAGTGCAGCTACGAATTGGCAAGTGACATTAAAGGCTAATCAAAGTAAAGATTATTCTGACAACTTCAAGGACAGTATTAAAACAGGCATTTTCAATACCGAACGAGAAATATTCACATGGCAAAATGACATTTCGATTAATGAAAACAATTTATTAACCGTAGGACTGGAAAATAAAAACACCTCGGTTAGTGGTACATCGACTTACACAAAAAGTTCCCGGGATAATAATGCAACTTTCATTCAAAACGACTGGTCAGGAAATAACAATAATTTTTTAATTTCTGTACGAAGAGATGACAATGAAAGCTTTGGTGAACACACTACTGGAAACGCAGCATGGAGTCATAATATATATAGTGATACACGTTTAATTCTTTCTGCAGGAACAGCGTTTAAAGCACCCAGTTTTAATGACCTTTATTACCCTCTGACATGGGGATATGTAGGTAACCCGGACATATTGCCTGAAACATCAGAAAATTTTGAAGTGTCAGTAAAGAAAAAAAATATAGAAATAAATTTATATAGAACAGAAATTACTAATCTTATCTCCTGGCAGCTTGATAGTGGTACAGGAAATACCTCACCTGTAAATATTGGGAGTTCTACAATATCAGGTATAGA
>JAGLTQ010000149.1 GCA_023135195.1 Gammaproteobacteria bacterium
GCACGAACATTAAAACCAATCAAAATTGCATTTGATGCCATCGCAAGATTGGCATCTGATTCTGTAATACCACCAACACCACTCGCTACAATAGCAACTTTAACTTCATCAGTAGAAAGTTTATGAAGTGAATCAACAATGGCTTCAGCTGAACCTTTAACATCAGTTTTTAATACCACGTTAACTGTACCAACATCACCTTCTTCCATTTGGTTAAACATGTTTTCAAGCTTGGCCGCTTGCTGACGTGCTAACTTGGCATCACGGCTCTTGGCTTGGCGATGTGTTGCAACTTCACGTGCTTTACGTTCATTTTCGACAACAGTTGCTTCATCACCTGCACCTGGTGTACCTGACAAACCTAACACTTGAACTGGAATGGCTGGACCGGCTTCTGTTAACAGTTCACCATGTTCATTCATTAGTGAACGAACACGACCAAACTCGAGACCGGCTAATAAAATGTCACCTTTTCTCAAAGTACCTTGCTCAACAAGTATTGTTGCAATTGGACCACGACCTTTATCTAAGCGTGATTCAATAACTGTACCTTTTGCTGGAGCATCTTTAACGGCTTTAAGTTCAAGTACTTCTGCGGTTAACAATACAGATTCAAGTAAGCTATCAACACCATCACCTGTATGAGCTGATACATTTACGAAAATAGTATCTCCACCCCAGTCTTCAGCAATAACGCCTTCTTGAGAAAGTTCATTTTTAACTCGGTCTGGATCAGAGCCTTCTTTATCAATCTTATTGATTGCAATAATGATGGGCACATCACCTGCTTTAGCATGTTTAATTGCTTCACGTGTTTGTGGCATTACGCCATCATCTGCAGCAACAACTACAATAACAATATCGGTTACACCGGCACCACGAGCACGCATTGCAGTAAACGCTTCATGTCCTGGAGTATCCAGGAATGTGATGTGACCACTTTCAGTTTCAACATGGTAAGCACCAATGTGCTGTGTAATACCACCTGCTTCACCAGAGGCAACTTTTGCTTTACGTATATAATCAAGTAATGACGTTTTACCGTGATCAACATGTCCCATAATCGTTACAACAGGTGCACGTGTTACTTCTTCAAGATCTTCTACAGAGTCTTGCAATGTTTCTTCAATTGCATCGTCCTTAATAAGCTTATAAGTGTGCCCCATTTCTTCAACGACGAGCGCTGATGTTTCCTGATCTAATACCTGATTAATCGTTACCATTGAACCTAAGTTCATGAGTACCTTGATAAGTTCGTTAGATTTAACACTCATACGTAAAGCAAGTTCTGCAACAGTAATCGTCTCAGGGATTGCAACTTCATGAACAATAGCTGCCGTTGGTTTTTGGAAGCCATGCTCATCGGATGTCTCAACTATACCGCCACGACGTCTTGGCTTTTTCTTTTTACGGTTTCCTGCGTTACCCGCTTTTAAATGAATTTCTTTACGGCCATAACGAGTATCCTGCTTGTCTGATTTTTTAGCTTTACCGCGTTTATCAGGTGTAGATGCGTCAGCCTTTTTCTTAGCTTGTTCTTCAGCTTCTTTACGTGCTTTTTCTTCAGCTGCTATACGGGTCTTTTCTTCCGCTTCGGCTGCTTTTACACGCTCTTCTTCATCAACAATAGCCTGACGTTTCGCCAAAACTTCATCTTGCAGACGTTTTTCTTCATCAACAACAGCTTGTTTTTCAGCCTCAATCTTGTCACGTGCGTCTTTTTCTTCCGCTATGCGTGTTTCTTCTTCTTCCTGAATAACACTTCGTTTAACGTAAGTACGTTTTTTACGGACTTCAACAGTGACAGATTTACCCTTACCATGTGTCCCAGTAACTTTAAGTTCACTGGTCGACTTACGATTTAAAGTAATCTTCTTTGGTTCAGATGATGTACCAGCTGACTCATGCTTTGCTTTTAAAAAGCTTAACAGCGTCATTTTTTCTTCGTCAGTTATCGTTGCGTCTGCATTACTGACTTTTACGCCAGCTTCTTTTAACTGTTCGAGCAACCGTTCAACGGAAATGCCTACAACATCAGCAAATTGTGTAACACTAACATCTGCCATTCTTCTACTCCTACCCTCAGTAACTTATTTGCTACTGTAATTAACCGTTATCTTCTTCTGCAAACCAGGGTGCACGTGCTGTCATAATCAACGCACCGGCTTTCTCTTCATCCATATCATCAATGACCATAATTTCATCGATAGACTGCTCTGCCAAATCTTCCATGGTGACAATTCCAATGGCGGCCATATGATAAGCCAGGTCAGAATCCATGCCATCCATTTCTAATAAATCTTTTGCAGGTTCAACTGCCGTTAAATCTTCTTCTGAACTAATTGCGCGTGTTAGAAGAACATCTTTTGCTCTTCCTCGAAGCTCTTCAATCATGTCATCATCAAATTCTTCAATTTGCTGGAATTCACTCATTGGAACGTAAGCTACTTCATCAATAGAGGTGAAACCTTCCTGAACTAAAATAACAGCAACTTCTTCATCTACATCTAATAAGTCCATAAAGACTTTTTGTGATTTAGCCGCTTCTTCATCACTCTTCTCATCAGCTTGCGTTTCTGACATGACGTTTAATGTCCACCCCGTCAGCTCGCTGGCAAGTTTAACATTTTGGCCACCGCGACCAATCGCTTGTGAAAGTTGATCTTCAACTACTGCGATATCCATGACTTCAGAATCTTCATCAACAACAATAGACTCAACTTCTGCAGGAGACATTGCGTTAATAACAAATTGTGCAGCATTGTCATCCCATAAAACGATATCAACACGTTCACCGGATAATTCATTTGATACTGCTTGCACTCGTGAACCACGCATACCTACACATGCACCTACAGGATCAATACGCGGGTCGTTGCTTTTAACAGCAATTTTTGCACGCGAACCCGGATCACGTGAAGCACCGATAATATCAATCAGCTCTTCACCTACTTCAGGTACTTCAATTTTAAAGAGCTCAACCAGAAATTCAGGGACAGTACGACTCACAAATAATTGAGGACCACGCACTTCAGTACGAATTTCTTTTAATAAACCACGAATACGATCACCAGGACGTACAGATTCGCGTGGAATCATGTCTTCTCTTGGTATAATTGCATCGGCATTATTGCCAAGGTCAAGAAAAACGTTACCACGTTCAACACGTTTAACCACACCCATGACGAGTTGACCAATTTGCTCTTGATAAGCTTCAGCGACCATGGCACGTTCAGCTTCTCTTACTTTTTGAACAATTACCTGTTTTGCTGTTTGCGCAGCAATGCGACCAAATTCAATTGACTCAACTTGTTCTTCCGTAAAGTCACCTTCTTGAATTTCTTCATCTTCGTATTGTGCGGCACTTAATGTTGTTTGGCGTTCAGGCATATCCATTGCGTCATCAGCAACGACTTCCCAACGACGGAAAGTATCGTAACTACCATCTTCAGGATTTATCGCAACACGGATATCAACATCATTGTTGTAACGTTTTTTTGTTGCTGTCGCTAATGCAGTTTCAATCGCTTCAAAAATGACTTCTTTATCCACGCCTTTCTCATTGGATACCGCGTCAACGACCAGTAAAATCTCTTTGTTCATTATCCTGATGCCTCTATCAAAAACGACACACTCTTGTGTCGCGGATTAATTATTCTAAATATAAAAACTTTCTAAATATCACTAATAATATTGGCTTTATCAATATCATCGATGGTTAATTGAAAAACCGTATCCGAATCAGCGTCTTTAACGTTGATATCTTCGCCTTCTATGCCTTCAATCAGGCCTGTTATTTTCCGTTTACCTTCAATTGCATGGTATAGCTTAATTTTTACTTTGCTGCCCACGAACTGCTTAAACTGTTCAAAATTGAACAATGGTCGATCTATACCGGGGGAAGAAACCTCTAACGTAAACTGACCTTTAATCGGCTCTTCAACTTCAAGTACCCCGCTCACCTGATGACTTACCTGCGAACAATCATTCACAGTAATTCCATCGTTCGAATCAATATAGATTCTTAAAACGGTATGTTTGCCCATCGGCAAATGTTCTATTCCGACTAACTCATAACCTAAACCTTCAACCGCAGGTCTAAGCAATTCAGTTAACTTGTCCTGACGACTATTTGACATTCCGCCTGTTTCTTCCTTTTTAAAAAACAAAAAGTGGGCTCAAGGCCCACTTTAATAATTCATTCTGTACGGATCGGATTATAACACTATAACTATGAAGTGCAATCCAATATTCCCTAAAATCTCAATGCTTTTCCGCATATTACTTTTTCACCAGCACAACAACGGTATTACCGTTACCCTGATATTCAAGTTTCGAAAAATAAAGTTTATTTGCCATGGCGATGCCGCGACCGTGGTTATCCATTACCCGAGTAGTATCAAACTCCATAAAATCATCCCAATCAAAGCCCATCCCCTGATCAGTGATGGTGTACGTCACACCATCCAAATCATTGATAACATTAACCGAAGCGAATTTTTCTTTGTATTCAGGTAACTCGAGCCGACTGGCTATTTCTGATTCCCACTTATCTGCTTTACGTAATTCAGATTTTTCTTCATAACCAATATGCAAGTTTCCATGTTCAATGGCATTGATCATGAGTTCACTCAATCCCATGGCAATTTTATCTGGTTCGTCACATGCACAAGCAATCAATGATGAAACTGCACGTACATCATCTAAACTACGAAATTCAAAATATGCATTTTTTAATAATTTTACTGATGATTTTGTAACATTAAGGCTTGCAATTAGTGCCTTGTTGTAACCTCGATCTTTTACTGCTGTTTTAACAACTGAATGGAGAATATCGCTGGTAAACGGTTTTGTCAGGTAATAATAGGCTCCCGCTTTTAAACCTTCAAGAATATCTTCTTTGCTGACTTTTGCTGTTTGCAGAATAACGGGGATATATTTTAGTTCAGGGTGAGCCGACATTTTTTCCAGCACTTCCATACCGGACATTCTTGGCATCATACGATCGAGTAAAACGACATCATATTTAGCGGAGTTTGCCTCCAGCTTTTCCATCGCTTCAATGCCATCACAGGCGGTTTCGACGATATAAGACTGCCCCTTGCCGGTGAGAAATTCCTCAATAATATCGAGATTTAAGGGTTCATCATCAACAACTAAAATTACGGGGGAAACCATCTAAAGTATTACTCCAACATATTGAATATCAAGCTATTATAAAGCAAGTTTTAATAAAATCACCTTACTTATGTCGGCTCCTCCTGAAGAATCTTTAACAAATTAAGTCAAAAAAAATGCTTTTTAGGAGTGGATAGCGTCTAAATTATGAGCAGGTGCATCAATATTCCAGCTAGAATCTTTTATAAAATGAGTAATTTCTAAAGCTGGGATGGCTTTACTAATGTGATAACCCTGAATAATGTCACAACGCCATTGGTAAAGCTGCTTCATGACCTCTGCAGTTTCTACACCTTCTGCACATACCCGTATTCCAAGGCTACGAGCCAATTCAATGGTGGATTTTACAATAACCTCATCATCATTATTTCCAATCATATCAATGACGAAGGACTTATCAATTTTTAATTCACTTACCGGCAACTGCCGTAAACGACTTAAAGATGAATGCCCAGTGCCAAAATCATCAATTGAAAATAACAGACCTAAATCTTGCAAGTTATTCATTAAACGGCTCAACCGATCATAATCAGAGAAGAAAATATTTTCAGTTATCTCAAGAATGATTCCAGTAACATTATCATGTTGTTTAATCAGATGACGTATTCGTGCAACAAAACCATTTTCAAGCATCACTGTCACAGGAATATTCACCGACACTTTTAAATCATAACCTTCTTTTAACCAGGCAATTCTCTGTCGCATAGCTGAATCAAGCGCCCAATAACTAAATTCATTAATTAATCCTGTTTGTTCCATCACTGAAATATACATCTCAGTTGGAATATAGCCATTATTTTTATCCGGCCAGCGAACCAATGCTTCGACACCGATGAGAGTACCACTGACAAGTTCAATTTTAGGCTGGTAATAAAGTTCAAATTCAGATTTTTCAATAGCATTTTTAATTTTCTGCACAAGAGCAAGACGTCCTGATGTATCGTCTTTTTCAGCTTCATAAACATGAATAGATTCATTATTACGTTTTGCAGCAATAATTGACGCATCCATATGCTTAAGTAGCATTTGCACATCATCGCCATGTTCTGGATATATTGTTATTCCCACCTTCGCGGTAACAGAAATAGATTCTTTTGAAAGCTTGATAGGTTCTTCAAGAACCTCAAGGAATTTTTTCGCGGCATCTAATGCCATATCGTTATAATTATTTAGCATTAATACAACAAACTCATCTCCTCCTAATCGTGCCAGAGTATCCTTCGAGCCTACTGCACGAATTAAACGTTGACTTACTTCTTTAAGTAACAAGTCACCTTCTTCATGCCCCAGCGCCTCATTTATCGCCTGAAAATGATCAATATCAACAACCATAATGGTGACGTATAAATTTTGTTCATTTGCAATATTAATTTCTTGCTGCAAACGATCACGGAACAACAAACGATTAGGTAAACCTGTTAGTTGGTCATACAAGGTGAGATGTTCCAGTTCGTGGTTAACTGAAACCAATCGCTTATTTAAACTTTTTAATTCTGCCTGATATTCTTCAGAAACACGTTTAGCCTCTTCAATTTTTTCCATTGCCATGGCATTTTCAATTGCAATAGCAACTTGCCCGGCAAATAACTTCAGAATATGAAGATCACTTTCCGTAAATTCACCACCACTTATTTTATTAATACCAACAATGCCGCCAAGGAAACTTTCACGCCCCATAAGTGGAACAAGAATCAGTGTTCCCGCTTCTTTTTCCCAACGATTTCGTTCCTCTTCTGACAGCTCATTCAGCATGCCACGCCACCATGCTTTACGATGTCGCCACACCCAACCGCAAACGCCAAAATCAAGAGGCAATGACTCGCCTACAATTTCTTCAACATTGTCCCCATCACCTGCACGATAGGTATATTCAGTAAGTTCTTTATTTAAGATGGGGATTAAACATGTTTCAGACTTGATAAGTTCTCTGGCACGTTTTGCAATAATACCAAGAACCTTATCGAGCTCAAGTTGGCTCCCTATTGCCTGAGTTGTCTCAGTCAGTAGCTGAATTTCGTATTCACGCTGTTTTAATTCTTGTTCGAGCTTATTAGCACGCTCTTCTTGAATAGATTGATCCATTAAAACTTTTCCTTGGGGGTAAGTATGAAGATTTAATGTGTTACATGACTCAACTGGATAACCCCAATAAAATCAACGACTAGAGTATAGACGTTAAAAAGATTACCAGCAAAATTTTACACACTGATTATTGGTATAGAACGACAGATATTTACAATATAGGGCGTGTTTTAATATTGTTCAAAGATGGAATGTTAATTTATGTTTCCTACTACGGGTAATCCACAATCAATATCAGCATAAAAACCTCTGCTACTTTCTTTTACGACCCGGTCTGAAATAATTAGTATTATCATAATAGGATTCATTTACATTATCCTTGTCCCAGCCAGGTAATCCGAGTAATGGAAAGGGGGATAAGTCTTTTGGTTTTTTATAGGGGTCGCCCTTACTAAATAAAGCAGCCAACTCATTATCAATATAATCAAGTTGTTGTTGATTCGTTTGTTGTAGAATATTTTCATCAACAGAAAGTAAAATACAGTTTGCCGTCATTCCAACATAAGGAGACAAACCTTTTTCATATAAAGCATGACCAAAAGTCACCAGATTCAATTTTGTTTCTAATTCATCACGACGATGCCAGAATAATTCCTTCCATTTAAAATCACGAATTAATTGCAACATGGAATCATCACTACACAAAATAACCGCACCACCCTCATCAAATAAAGACAACATATTCTCAATCGGTGAGCGCCGGCCTAAGTCGGTCTCACTTTCAATGCGCTCTTGTGCCGCAGGAATATGGATAGCATTAATGATTGCTTTCGTTTTAGGGAACATAAACCAGGTAAGGAATTGAAAAAAGTCGTGCCAGTTTTCAGTACGCGTTTGTATTTCACCACTTAAAAAGATGCGTGGTGCATAATGCTCACTAAAATGTCCAGGCTTACCATCCTGTTCAACAATTTTTAATGCCTTTCCATTCTGCGTAAGAATAGGTTTAGGTAGCGCAGAGAGAACAGCCTGATAATCAGCAAGCCCCGGCCAACCGTCTTTAAACTGAGAGAAATTTTCAGCCCAAATTTTTAATGGCGAAAAAATGGGGGAAAAGGAAACAAAGTCTACATCCCATTTTTGATTTAAATCGATATTGTGCGAAAACATATATTAAGTTCAGTCTTTAGTTTTTAAAAAAGTCTTAAGTCTTAAGTCGAAGATCAAAATCAAAAGATTTAAGACAAACGACTTTTGACTTACGACTGCATTTAAGGTGCAAGGCGTTCATTGACCCACTCACCGAAATCGTTTTTCGAATACATAAAACGGTCATGTAAACGACTATCTCGTGCCTGCCAAAACTCTATTGTTTTAGGCTCTATACGATAACCGCCCCAAAAAGAAGGCAAAGGAATTTCACCCTTCACAAACTTGTTCTTCATTTCATCGAACATTGCGTCAAGCAATGCACGATTTTTAACAACCTTACTTTGATGCGAAGCCCATGCACCAATCTGGCTGCCACGTGGACGAGAAAGAAAATATTTAAGTGACTCAGCAGTTGATATTTTTTCTGCTGCTCCTGTTATTTTCACCTGTCGCCCCATTGAATGCCATGGAAACAGTAAACCGACTTTATTATTGGTTTCAATATGTTGAGCTTTACGACTGGAATAGTTTGTAAAAAAAATAAAACCATTTTCATCAAATGATTTTAGTAACACGGTACGTTGTAATGGCTGACCTTCTTTATCGACCGTTGCCAGAATCATCGCGCTTGATTCTGAAATATCCGTTTCGCAGGTTTCACCATACCAGCTTTCAAATTGTTTAATAGGATCTGCATGCAAGCTTGAAGATTTCAAACCTGTAGCCATTAACTTGTCTCGTAATTGAGATGTTTTCAAAGAAGCGCTATACATAATAATTTTATTTTTGCGGCATTAATGGATTACAGTTATTGATAACCACTTTCCCTTGCAACATATTTCCTTTTGAATATTCAGTAAAATAGCATTTGTTCGTTTTGGGATCGTAATTTTCAATCCAGAGATTTTCATCTTTCCAGGTTGCCCCCATATGGCGCTGCCCTTCAGGTACAGTTAATGACATTACACCACCGTATTTTTTGACAAAAATCTGTTGAAAGTGAAAGTAATACGCACCCCAACCAATGATAAAAACAGTGCCTGCTGCAATAAAAGCATATTTCCATTGATCAATTTTATGACCAATAAAAACCAATAATGCGATTATTAGAGCAAATACAGTAATCCAGTATAAATAGGTAATCACAATACTCTCCTTTGAATTAGTACGGCATAATTATAAAGAGTATTTTAAAGCAATACTATTCTGTTAAACTAGTCTTTTATGCTCCAAAGGCAAAAGCATTCCTCGATAAACACCTATGTCTTCAACATCAATCATTTTAAGTACACTCAATGCTCGTTACATTCATGCATCATTAGGTCTGCGCTATTTACTTGCCAACATGGGTGAATTACGTGCATCTACCCGCCTGATTGAATTTATTATCAATAGCCGTCCTGTTGATATCGTTGAAACTTTATTAAGTAATAAACCCCAAATTATTGGTTTAGGTGTGTATATTTGGAATGCAGAAGAAACCCTGCAAGTGGTAAAACTGTTAAAAAAAGTATCTCCAGAGACGATTATTATATTAGGTGGACCTGAAGTTACTTATGAAGTTGAGCAACAGGAAATCACTGCTCTGGTGGATTACGTTATAACGGGTCAAGCCGATATTGAGTTTCGTAACACCTGCCTAAGCATATTAAATAATTTAAAACCACTGCAAAAAATCATCAAACCACAACCATTCAAGTTAAGTGAAATTAAACTACCTTATGATGAATATACTGATGAAGACATTAAAAGCCGGGTTATCTATGTTGAAGCCTCACGTGGTTGCCCTTTCAAATGCGAGTTCTGCTTATCCTCATTAGACAAAACAGTTTCCCCCTTTGAGCTCACTTTATTTCTTGGTGAGATGCAAAAACTCTATGACCGGGGTGTTCGCAGTTTTAAATTTATAGATCGTACCTTTAACCTAAAAATTGCTACTAGCATAAAGATAATGGAATTTTTTTTATCTAAAATGGAAACAGATAAAGTCTATTTACATTTTGAGCTTATCCCTGACCACTTACCCGAAAAACTAAAAGCAGTTATGCAACGATTCCCTGAAGATAGCTTACAGTTTGAAATTGGTATTCAAAGTTTAAATCCGGATATTCAGGACATTATCAGCCGTAAACAGGATAACGAGAAAGTAGAAAGCAATATGAACTGGATCCGCAATAATACCTCTGCACATATTCATGCAGATCTCATTATTGGTTTACCGGGAGAAACTTTAACCAGCTTTGCAACAGGTTTTAATGAATTAGTCGCAATGAACCCGCATGAAATACAGGTTGGTGTACTGAAACGTTTACGTGGTACGCCCATTATTCGTCATAGCGATGAATATGATATGCGCTACAGCCCTACTGCACCGTATGAAATTCTTAGTAATAATATTATTGATTTTAGTACCATGCAAAAACTAAAACGTTTTGCACGTTACTGGGATATGATTGCTAACTCAGGGCGCTTCAAACATACAAAAATGTTTTTGCTGGGTAATAAGCCATTTGAAAACTTTCTACATTTAACTACCTGGTTGCATACTGAAACAGATCAAACACATAAAATCGCTTTACCCCGCCTCTTTAGTTTGCTTTTTAGCTTTATGACAACAGTATTAAAACTGGATGGACAGGAAACAATTAAATTTCTTTTAAGAGATTACGAGGATTCAGGAATAAAAGGTCAGGCAAAATTTATGCTGCAGGCTGATGATAAAGTAATTAAACCGTTCAAACGTCGCTCAGAATCGAGACAAAAACGACATCAAACAAAAGGTTAACGCCTTTTCTAATCCGAACCAGGCATTTCTTTTATAAAAATATCATGTTTACTATAAGGAATTTCAATCCCTTCTGCGGTAAAGCGTTTATAAATAGTAGTGTTGAGGGCATCGAGTACTCTACCCCGAACTTCCGGTATTTCAACCCAGCATAACAGTTCAATATCCAGACTGGAATTTCCAAAAGAACGAAAACGTACCCGTGGTTCAGGCTCATCACAGACTTCATTTTCATTTAACGCGACTTCCATTAATACCGCTTTAACCTGATCAATATCCGAGCCATACGCTACACCGATTTTTATATTAAGCCGGTATTTTTCATGCGGGCCGCCGGATTCGTTACTGATGCGGGTGTTTCCCATTACCGCATTCGGAATGGTGATTTCAACATCTCCGCGAGTTAATAAACGAGTGCTGCGTATACCGATATGCGTCACTTTGCCCCGCTCGCCACTGTCTAACACGACATAATCACCAATTTTATAAGGCGAATCTGCCAGAATAAAAACACCTGCAAAAAGATTGGCCAGGGTATCTTTGGCCACGAAACCAATAGCAATATACCCGCAGATGCCAGCCCGGCGGTCATATCGACATGCCATGAACTGAAAATCAGATAAACAGCAATAATGAAAACAAAAATATAAACAAGATTCTGAAATAACGGTTTAGTCTGTGGCCGAATAAGTGATTGTTGCTTTGCATTAAGACTTATTGCTCTTAACACAATAACAATCATTCGCAGGAAAAAAGAACTCAATAAAACAATCAAAACTGTAGCAACTAATGATTGTGTAAAACTATCTGAAGCTGGTGAGAGTTTAAGCGGAATAACGGCTATTAACAGTCCCAGTAAAAACAAAATCCAAAAAACCGGACCGGATAATAAACGGTTAATTTGATCATCCCAGTGTATTTTTGTTCTGCGGGTAAGTTGTGCAATTAATGTGGTCAGGATACTTGGTTGCAACTTTTGCCAGTAATAAAGAAATACTCACCACAACAATGAAAATCGCAAAAGGATAATCACTGAAAAATCCAAGAACGGGATCCAGCTTTGAGTAAGCATCCGTCAGGATACTGCCTTGATCTGATAGTGGTTCCGAAAGCGGAACAGGTTTATTTATAACTTCACTCATAAAGTTAATTTAGTAAACTTCATGTTTAGATAGCAAAAAAAAACCCGTGATAAACACGGGTTTCTTCAAACTACAAATGTAA
>JAGLTQ010000015.1 GCA_023135195.1 Gammaproteobacteria bacterium
GGTGTTGATTACAGTGAATATGCGGGTGGTAACTGGGAAGGTGAACGTTTTGCCGTTACCTATCAATTGTTATCAATAAAAAATAACCATCGACTTCGTGTTCGCGTTTTTGCCGAGGGTGAACCGCCTCAAGTTGCTTCAGTAACTGATATTTGGAATGGTGCAAACTGGTTTGAACGTGAAGCGTTTGATCTTTACGGTATCATTTTTGATGGACACAATGACTTACGACGTATTCTGACGGATTATGGTTTTGTTGGTCATCCTTTCCGTAAAGATTTTCCATTATGCGGTAACGTTGAAATGCGTTATGACGAAGATAAAAAACGTGTCATTTATCAGCCTGTTTCGATTGAAACTCGTGTAAACACACCACGTATTATTCGTGATGATAATCGTTATGCCGATCGTGCGATAGAAGAGGATAGTAGTAATGCCTGAGATTCGTAATTACACATTGAATTTCGGACCACAACATCCTGCTGCACACGGTGTGTTACGTCTGGTTCTTGAAATGGATGGTGAGGTTATTCAACGTGCTGATCCACATGTAGGCTTATTACATCGTGGTACTGAAAAGCTGGCTGAATATAAACCGTTTAACCAAAGTATTCCTTACATGGATCGTCTCGATTACGTTTCCATGATGTGTAATGAACACGGTTATGTTCTTGCGCTTGAAAAATTACTGGGTGTCGAAGTCCCTGAACGTGCGCAATATATTCGCGTTATGTTCGACGAAATTACACGTATCTTAAATCACTTAATGTGGTTAGGAACGCATGCATTAGATGTCGGTGCAATGACCATGTTCCTGTACTGCTTCCGTGAACGTGAAGATTTAATGGATATGTATGAAGCTGTTTCGGGCGCACGTATGCACGCAGCATATTATCGTCCCGGTGGTGTTTATCGTGATTTACCTGATCACATGCCTCGTTTTAAAAAATCAAAATACATAGACGCTAAAAAAGTTAAATTGCTCAATGAAAATAGAGAAGGTTCGTTACTCGATTTTATTGATGATTTTACCGACCGTTTTCCCGCTTATGTTGATGAGTATGAAACCCTGTTAACCGATAACCGTATCTGGAAACAGCGTACAGTTGATATAGCGGTTGTTTCACCAGAACGTGCTTTACAACTTGGATTCACCGGTCCCATGTTACGTGGTTCGGGTATTGAGTGGGATTTACGTAAGAAGCAGCCCTATGAAGTTTACGACAAAATGGATTTTGATATTCCGGTAGGGAAGAACGGTGACTGTTATGATCGTTACCTTGTTCGAGTCGAAGAATTCCGTCAATCAAATCGTATTATTAAACAATGTTCTAAATGGCTACGTGAAAATCCAGATGGCCCAGTCATGCTGGATGATCATAAGTTAACGCCACCAAGTCGTGAAAACATGAAAGGCGACATGGAATCATTGATTCATCACTTTAAATTATTTACTGAGGGTTACACTTTACCAAAAGGTGAAGCATACGCCGCAGTAGAACATCCAAAAGGTGAGTTCGGTGTTTACCTGGTAACTGATGGTGCCAATAAACCTTATCGTTTAAAAATTCGTGCGCCGGGCTTTGCTCATATTTCAGCAATGCATGAAATGACAGTCGGGCATATGTTATCTGATGTGACTACCGTTATGGGTACCATGGATGTTGTATTCGGAGAAATTGACCGATGATTGGTTATAAGAAAAAAGACGAAAGTAAGTTACATCTTTTAACGGATGCCTCATTAAAAGAAATTGATGTCTGGATAGCTAAATACCCGGCAGATAAAAAACAATCTGCAGTTATGTCTGCTTTACGTATTGCACAAGATCAAAATCGTGGTTTTTTAACCGAAGATTTGATGGATGCAGTTGCTGAATATCTTGATATGCGTCCTATTGCTGTTTATGAAGTTGCCACTTTTTACTCTATGTATGAGTTAGAACCTGTCGGTAAACACAAGATTTGTGTATGCACCAATATTTCATGCATGTTGTGTGGTTCAGATAAGATTGTTGATCGCTTAACCAGTAAATTGGGTATTAAATTAGGCGAGACAACAACAGATGGTCGCTTCACTTTAAAAGAAGTGGAATGTTTGGGGGCCTGTGTTAATGCACCAATGCTCCAAATTGGCGATACCTATTATGAAAACTTGACTGAAGAAAAGATCGATCAAGTTCTCGATGGTTTAGATTAAGTAATTTTAAAATAAGAACTTTAGATTTAATTATAAGGTTGGAGTCAACCAATGGCGAATGAAGTCTGTTTTCGGACCCTACACATGGATAAACCGTGGACACTTGAGAATTACTTGAGTGTTGGTGGCTATGAGCAGCTGAAAAAAATTCTTAAAGAAAAAATTCCGCCTGAACAAATCATAGAAGAATTAAAAACATCATCATTACGTGGTCGTGGTGGTGCTGGTTTCCCAACCGGTTTGAAGTGGAGCTTTATGCCTCGTACTGCGCCGGGTCAAAAATACATTATTTGTAATTCAGACGAAGGTGAACCGGGTACCTGTAAAGACCGAGACATCCTGCGTTATAACCCGCATCAACTAGTTGAAGGAATGATCATTGCCGGTTACTGCATTGGTGCATCAAAAGGCTATAACTATATTCGTGGTGAATTCTGGGAACCGTATGAACGTTTTGAAGGCGCGTTAGAAGAAGCCTATAAAGCCGGTTTGTTAGGTGAAAATATTCAGGGTTCTGATTTCAGTTTTGATCTTTATGCACACTTAGGCGCAGGCGCTTATATATGTGGTGAAGAAACAGCATTGCTGGAATCCATTGAAGGAAAAAAAGGTCAGCCTAGATTTAAACCACCGTTCCCGGCGGGTTTTGGTTTATACGGCAGACCGACAACGATTAATAATACGGAAACACTCGCATCGGTTCCTGTCATTTTAGAAAAAGGTGGCAAATGGTTCCTTGAAATGGGTCGGCCAAATAATGGCGGTACAAAATTATTTTGTGTATCCGGGCATGTTAATAATCCTGGGAACTTTGAAATACCATTAGGTACTCCGTTTTCTGAATTACTTAAAATGGCCGGTGGTGTGCGCGATGGTCATAAGTTAAAAGCCGTTATCCCGGGTGGATCATCTGTACCGGTATTACCGGCAGATATTATTATGGAAACGGATATGGATTACGACTCACTCTCAAAAGCAGGCAGTATGCTGGGAGCGGGATCTGTTATCGTGATGGATGAAACAACCTGTATGGTCGGTGCGTTAGCCCGTCTTTCACATTTTTATTATGAAGAATCATGTGGCCAATGTACGCCATGTCGTGAAGGTACTGGCTGGTTAGCAAAAGTGATGCACCGTATTGAACATGGTCAGGGTGTGCAGGAAGATTTAGATTTACTCAATGATGTTGCTCACCGTATTGGTGGTAGAACAATTTGTGCGTTAGGTGATGCTGCGGCGATGCCGGTAATGAGTTTCTTAAAACACTATAGACATGAATTTCAGTATCACATCGACCATAAGAAATGCATGGTCTAGATTTATTCCCCCTCCCATTTCGGGAGGGGGCTACGACTGCAGGGATGCAGGAGGTAGAGTAACGCATGGAGCAGTTACCAAGGGGGAGGGGGAAATTTAAACCAACCCCCCCCTAACCCTCCCCTTGAAAAGGGAGGGGATAGTTGAGAAATAAAGTTTTGATTTTATTCCCCCTCCCATTTCGGGAGGGGGTTAGGGGGGGGGGCGATTTAAACCAACCTCCCCCCTAACCCTCCCCTTGAAGGGGACAAGCCCATGGACGGGCGAAGGTAGGACAATGCAGGAGCGATTGTCGAGGGGAACTGATTTTTAATATTGTAATTACGAAATAATAAAAAAGCTGAACGAGATATAAGATGGCAAATATAGAAATTAACGGAAAACCGCTTCAGGTAACTGATGGAGCAATGGTGATTGAAGCGGCAGATAGCGCCGGTATCACTATTCCGCGTTTTTGTTATCACAAAAAATTATCTGTCGCGGCAAATTGCCGTATGTGTCTGGTAGAAATCGAGAAGGTTGCTAAGCCTGTACCTGCTTGTGCAACACCGGTTACTGATGGCATGAAAATTTTCACAAAATCTACCATGGCACTTGAAGCGCAACAAAGTGTTATGGAATTCCTGTTAATTAATCATCCCCTGGATTGCCCAATCTGTGATCAGGGTGGTGAGTGTGATTTGCAAGACATAGCGGTTGGCTTTGGCCAGGATATTTCCCGTTACCATGAACCAAAACGAGTGGTTGCTGATAGGGATATTGGCCCATTAATCGCGACAGAAATGACGCGTTGTATTCATTGCACCCGTTGTGTGCGATTTGGTCAGGAAATTGCCGGTATTATGGAACTCGGTGCAACAGGCCGTGGTGAGAATATGCGCATTGGTACTTATGTTGAACGTACCGTGGCATCTGAAATGTCGGGTAATATTATCGATTTATGCCCCGTTGGTGCATTAACTTCAAAACCCTATCGTTATACCGGCCGTCCCTGGGAAAATGATCAAACGAAAAGCATCGCAAGTCATGATTGCCTTGGTTCAAACATCCAAATTGAAACACGCCGCAATAAAGTGATGCGTGTACTGCCAGAAGATAACGAAAGTATTAATGAGATGTGGTTAACTGATCGTGATCGTTTTAGTTACCTTGGTTTAAAGCATGAAGATCGTTTGCAATCACCAATGATTAAACAGGGCAATGACTGGAAAAAAACAGATTGGCAAACTGCATTGAACTATGCCTATGAAGGTTTAAAAACGGTTATCAATAAAGATGGCGTAGAAAATATTGGCGCACTTGTTTCGCCTTCTGCAACTGTAGAAGAAATGTATTTAACGCAAAAATTGATGCGTGCCATTGGCTCAAATAATATTGATCATCGTTTACGTCAAGCAGACTTTAGCGATCAGGATATTGCTCCACAGTTTCCTGCATTAGGGCAATCGCTTAATGATTTAGAAAATAATGATGCTGTGCTATTGATAGGTTCTTGGATTCGTAAAGATCAACCCATCGCTGCACATCGTATACGCAAGGCATCGCTTAATGGTGCAAAGATCATGAGCGTTAATCCGGTCGATTATGACTTTAATTTTGCTATTGAAGAAAAAGTAATTACATCACCTGCCGAAATGGTGAATTCATTAGCGGCTATAACGAAAGCGTTATTGAGCTTGACCGGGTCATCTGCTGCTGAAGGTCTGGATGCTTTATTAAGTAACATTAAAGCAAATGACGTGCATATTGAAATAGCAAAACATCTACACAGTGCAGAAAAAGCAACGGTTATTCTCGGTACCCAGGCCATGTTGCAACCACAGTTAGCTGATTTGCGTGCTTTATCAAACATAATTGCAGAGCTCTCCGGTGCAACCATGAGCACTTTGTCAGATGGTGCAAATGCAGCCGGTGCTTACTTAACGGGTGTGTTACCAAATCGTCTTTGTGGTGGAGAACCTTCTAATGGCAAAACTGCAAATGAGATGTTTAGCAAGGGCTTGAATGCCTTTGTTCTTTTAGATGTCGAACCTGAGTTTGATACGGCTAATCCATCGGTTGCAATGAAAGCCGTTAACGATGCTGACTTTGTTATTTCGATGACACCTTATGTGACGGAAGAAATGAAAGCTTATGCAGATGTCTTGCTACCCGTTTCACCTTCGAGTGAAACATCAGGGACTTATGTAAACGCAGAAGGTACATGGCAGAGTTTTACAGGTGCAGTAACACCGTTGGCTGAAACACGTCCAGCATGGAAAGTGTTACGTGTACTCGGAAATATATTTGAATTAGATGGTTTTGACTACATTACATCGGAAGATGTTCGTGATGAAGCAAAAGATCAAGCCGCTGCAATTGATGCAACTAATAAGATGCAATGGCGTTGTCCAAAAACATTAGCAAAAGAAGCAGAAAATATACAACGTATTGGTGTACTGCCAATTTATGCGGTTGATAGTGTGGTGCGTCGTTCGGATGCTCTACAGCAAACAGAAGATGCAATCCCGGCTTGTGTAATTATTAATGCAGAAACGGCTAAACAAAACAATATTCAAGATGAAGATGATGTTGTGGTGATACAAAACAAGGCAAAAATAAAATTAAGAGTATATATCGAAGATTCAATTCCAGATAACTGCGTTGTTATTCCACAAGGTGTGCAGGGTGTTGAAATGTTTGATTCGGCTTATTCCGAAATAACTTTAAGTACTATAAGCTAATTGAGAGAGTTGGAACGATAGATGGAATGGTTAAATACAAGTATTGATTGGCTGACATTACTGTTTCAGGATTGGATAGTTGTGTATTTCCTCATGCTACCAGAAGCATTACAAACGGTTATTTTAATCGTTTTAAAGATTGTTGTGATCATGGTGCCACTCATGCTGAGTGTTGCTTACTTAACATTAGCTGAACGTAAAGTTATTGGTGCAATGCAAGTGCGCATGGGACCAACCATTGTCGGCCCGCGTGGTTCATTACAACCAATTGCGGATGCCGTTAAGCTCATGTTTAAGGAAATCATTATTCCAACAGGGGCGAATAAATATTTATTTCTGACTGCACCATTGTTATCACTCGGGCCTGCGCTTGCTGCCTGGGCAGTTATACCTTTTGGTGAAGGTATTGTTTTAGCCGAAGTTAATGCTGCACTCTTGTATGTACTCGCATTAACGTCGGTCGGTGTTTATGGCGTTATCATTGCCGGTTGGTCTTCAAACTCTAAGTATGCATTGTTAGGTACGATGCGTTCAGCAGCGCAAATTGTTTCTTATGAAATTGCGATGGGTTTTTCTTTGGTTGGTGTATTGATTGCAGCAGGTAGTTTAAATCTGGGTGATATCGTTAATTCACAAAGCGGTGAGTATGGTTTATTTAACTGGTTCATGATTCCTTTATTCCCATTATTTGTTATCTATTTTATTTCCGGTGTTGCTGAGACCAATAGAGCACCATTTGATGTGGCGGAAGGTGAATCTGAAATCGTTGCTGGTTTCCATGTTGATTATTCAGGTATGGCCTTTGCGGTATTCTTCTTAGCTGAATACGCCAACATGATTTTGATTGCTGCGTTAACAGCAATTATGTTTATGGGCGGTTGGTTATCTCCAATTCATGGTTTTAGTTTCTTTGAATACTTAACATCAATTCCGTTTATTGGCTGGATCTTTGGTGACGGCATACATTGGTTCTTTGCCAAGATGACCATCTTCTTATTCTTGTTCTTATGGTTCCGTGCTACGTTCCCGCGCTATCGTTATGATCAAATTATGCGTTTAGGTTGGAAAGTATTTATTCCGATCACCATCGTTTGGTTATTAGTGGTAGGTATCTTTGTATTACAAGGCTGGTTCGGCCTTGGCGGCGGGGCATAGGAGAACTGATATGTCAGGATTTATTCGATTTATAAAAAGTTTATCGCTTAAAGAGTTAAGAATTGGCTTGGGTGTAACTGGCCGTTACTTTTTTGCACGCAAATTTACCTTGCAGTATCCCGATGATAAAACACCATTATCGCCACGCTTTCGCGGCTTACATGCATTACGTCGTTATCCTAATGGTGAAGAACGTTGCATCGCTTGCAAACTTTGCGAAGCGGTCTGTCCAGCGTTAGCCATAACTATTGAATCGGAACCTCGTGAAGATGGTTCACGACGAACTACTCGTTATGATATTGATTTAACTAAATGTATTTTTTGCGGTTACTGTGAAGAGTCTTGTCCAGTCGACTCCATTGTTGAAACACATATTTTTGAATACTACGGTGAGAAAAAAGGCGATCTTTATATGACTAAAGAACGTTTGCTCGCAGTAGGTGATAAGTATGAAAAAGAAATTGCGGCTGCGCGTAGCCTCGATGCACCTTATCGTTAAGCTCTATTAAATTTAAGAACAGGATTTAGAATAATGGGATTTGAAAATATTGTTTTTTATGTGTTTGCTGCCATTATGGTGTTTAGTGCCTTAATGGTAATCACCGTAAAAAATCCGGTTCAGGCATCACTGTTTCTTGTGTTGACATTCTTTTCCTGTGCAGCAATCTGGATGTTACTCGAAGCAGAATTTTTAGCGATTACCTTAGTGCTGGTTTACGTTGGCGCAGTTATGGTTTTATTCCTGTTTGTAGTAATGATGCTGGATATTAATGTTGCCAGAATGCGGGCTGCCTTTATTCAGTATTTGCCTATTGGTGTTGCTGTTTTATTTACTATGATGGGCATGATGTACATGGTAGTGGGTGGAGAAAATCTTGGTTTGGAACCACCTCTACGTCATGCTGCAGATTATAATAATACGCGTGAGTTGGGATTAGTTTTATATACCGTATATGTATATCCATTTGAAATTGCAGCCGTTATTTTATTAGTTGCCATCATTGCTGCGATTGCATTGACGTTACGTCGCAGACCAAAAACAAAATATCAAAATCCAGATTTACAAATTGCCGTGAAACGAGATGATCGTATTCGTATGGTTAAGATGGATTCAGAAGAGACAAAATAGGTTTTATTATGATTGCTTTATCAGACTATCTTACATTAGCCGCTATTATGTTTAGCTTAAGTGTTGCAGGCATTTTTCTTAACCGAAAAAACATCATTATTATATTGATGTCGATTGAGCTTATGTTGTTGTCTGTAAATATTAATTTTGTTGCTTTCTCTCATTTTCTTGGTGATTTATCCGGGCAAGTTTTTGTTTTCTTTATTCTTACTGTTGCTGCTGCAGAAGCGGCAATTGGTTTGGCTATCTTAGTCGTGTTATTCCGTAACAAACGTACTATTGATGTCGATGAACTCGATAGCATGAAGGGGTAGAGCATGACAGATAATATGGAAAATATTTATCTCTGGATTGTATTGTCACCACTTATTGGTTCAATTATCGCAGGTTTGTTTGGCTCGAAAGTAGGCCGTAGTGGTGCACATTGGGTAACCATTATTGGTGTTGCTATTTCTTGTGTACTTTCAATGTTTGTTTTCAAGCACATTAATATAGATGGCGGTGAAACCTTTAATGCTTCTATATACACATGGATGGTCGTTGATGGTTTGCGTCTGGAAGTGGGGTTCCTGGTTGATGAATTAACTTCCATGATGATGGTTGTAGTGACTTTTGTCTCGTTAATGGTTCATGTCTATACCGTTGGTTACATGAAAGAAGATCCAGGCTATCAACGTTTCTTTAGTTATATCTCATTATTTACTTTCTCAATGCTCATGTTGATCATGGCGAATAACTTCATGCAGTTATTCTTTGGTTGGGAAGCGGTAGGTTTGGTTTCATATTTATTAATCGGTTTTTGGTATACACGTGATACAGCTATTTATGCCAACATGAAAGCCTTTCTGGTTAATCGTGTCGGTGACTTTGGTTTCTTACTCGGTATTGCCGGTGTATTAATGTATTTTGGTTCACTTGATTACGCCACGGTTTTTGCCGGCGTAGGCGATGTTAAAGATCTGACCATGGAAATTTTCCCTGGCCATGAATGGTCAGTAATGACCGTTATTTGTATTTCCCTATTTATCGGTGCCATGGGTAAGTCTGCACAAGTGCCACTGCATGTCTGGTTACCGGATTCAATGGAAGGTCCAACACCTATCTCTGCATTAATCCATGCAGCAACCATGGTAACTGCCGGCATTTTTATGGTGACTCGTATGTCGCCATTGTTTGAATTCTCTGAAACTGCGCTTAGTTTCATACTCGTAATTGGTGCAATTACCGCTTTGTTTATGGGCTTTCTGGGTTTAGTTCAAAACGATATTAAACGTGTTGTTGCATACTCAACATTATCGCAACTCGGTTATATGACTGTCGCGTTAGGTGCATCTGCTTATGCGGCGGGTGTGTTCCACTTAATGACACATGCATTCTTTAAAGCGTTACTCTTTTTGGGTGCGGGTTCCGTTATTATCGCCATGCATCATGAACAGGATATGCGCAAAATGGGTGGCTTACGCAAGTACATGCCAATCACCTGGATCACGTCTTTAATCGGTTCGTTGGCGTTAATTGGCACACCATTCTTTGCCGGTTTCTATTCAAAAGATTCCATTATTGAAGCAGTGGGGCATTCAACCATTGCGGGTTCTGGTTTTGCTTATTTTGCAGTCTTGGCCGGTGTCTTTATTACTGCTTTATATAGTTTCCGTATGTACTTCCTGGTATTCCATGGCAAAGAACGTATGGACGAACA
>JAGLTQ010000150.1 GCA_023135195.1 Gammaproteobacteria bacterium
ATGGAATCGTCCTGCGTTGCTCTCGGCAACTGCGTCCTGCGTTGCTCTACCTCCTCCATCCATGGAGTCGTACCTCCTGCGTACCTCCAGTCGTAGCCTTCTCCCAAAGGGAGAAGGAATCACTCCGTATACAGTGGTGTGCGATCTCATGTCTTCAATATCATTGAGTAGGTAGAGTGTTCACAAAATCAGTAACTTACCATGCGTTACTAATATGTTAGCGGGACAGCAGTGAAAATATGTATTAACCTTATATATTGCTACTTTTTTAATTTACAAGAAATCTATAAAATACGAAAATCTATACACAGGTATTTAAAATATTTTGGTAAATTTTTGGAGAATAAGTATGACCCAGCAAGCCTTTGAACAATCTGTAACGTTGATGGATGCAGCAAACAGTGAAGATCCGAATATCGTTACAGACGATACGGGTAAAGAATGGCCGAAAGAGCTTCTTTATTCGCATCGAATGGCAGATATGATTGGGCGCTACAAACCTGAAGCGGATCATGTCAATCAACTGGCTGTTCGTGGTCAGCATATTCAACGCTGGGAATCACCACGCGATGCTTTCAGCATGGATCGTAAAGGCTACCACCAGTGGCGCACACAACTTTATACCTTTCATGCTAACACTACTGCAGATCTGATGGTGAAAGCCGGTTTTGATGAAGAGTCACTCGAGCGAGTAAGAAAAGCGATTGGTAAAAAAGGCATAAAGACAAATAAGGATACACAGTTGCTAGAAGATGTTGCCAGTCTGGTTTTTATTGAACATTACATGTTAGCGTTTGCAGAGAAGCATCCAGAATATGATGAAGAAAAATGGATAGATATCATCCGTAAAACCTGGAGAAAAATGTCGGAAGATGCTCATGGCTTTGCACTTTCTGGTGATTTGAAATTACCAGAACCGTTAATTCCTCTAATCCAAAAATCAGTAGCTGCATAAACATAAAAAAGATGGAGAACGATACGTATTCTCCATCTGCCTTTGAGACATATACCAAATAAATATAATTTAACCTGACGTATATCGTTTAAGTGCATCTTTATAAATATGATGGCATTAATTTTTAAATTGATAAGACTTATGGATAGAATATGAATAAAACGGTTAAAAAGGTATTGTTTATAGTATTGGGTCTTGCTCTTATGAGCCCGGCATTTGTCTCGGCGAGAGAGACGACTCAATGTTATGCCGTAGGATATGCTTACAGTTATAAATACAAGAAATATTATTACTCAAATATGTCGACATATCGTACTTTGGGAAATGGTTGTTTTGAAAGTAGTATACATGCGAGAAATGAATGGCATAGTTATTTTAAATCTGAAAAAAGAAAATATTATAAGTATACAATAGGTGCTTATAATTCATGTGCTTGTAATGGTAATCGCAGTAGAGCAAAAAGTTATGTTAAAAAAAGCAGAAACAAATGGAAAGGAACATTTCGTTCCAAAGGCTTTAGAATCAGGAAACTTGATGAATTTGATCCGGCAAACACCTATGAATGGTTAATGTGATTCAGGTTTTGATATAATAGAATTAACAGAGGGGAGTAATATCATTTTACTCCCTCACCTGTTAATCAGGGTGTGATTTTATTTAGTGACCCGACCAATTATAGCTGTGTACAACACCCTTTTTATTAAATCGAATTTTCAGCGTCTTCAATTTTGCATCCTTCATACTGGGTAACTGACCGGTACCATAAAAATAGTCCCATTCAATCAGTTTCTCACCATCTGATCTTTGTGCTATGCCAGTGCTCATAGGCTTTCCTAACCATTTAGTTACTTGTTCTTTTGTTGTTTTACCTAACTGGGCATTATTTGCAAAGGTTTGAAGTTGGAAATCCTGACCAATATGAACGGTGCTGCAACTTACTATTGCTATTAGTGAAAATAGCGCAAAAATACTTTTCCAGCTGAGATTTGTTTTTCCTGTGATTTTCATATTATTTTTCCATATTTTCTACGTTGGATATCAAGCTTATCTTCACAGTCTAGCCTGGACTTGAAAGAGATGCTAAATAAAATTATTTCAAACATATAAATAAAAAGAAGAGTGGCTTATTTTTAGAAAATTCAATAATTTTCTTTTTATATGTTGCTTTAAGTAATTCAACTCTTTTTTATTTACTCCCATATCACCTCGCTCCACTCTTGAGGCTGAGTTTATATTTTTTTAAAGCACATAATACATGACAGTATAGTAGTGGGTTGCGCTACCTGCTAGTACGAACATGTGCCATATGCCGTGGAAGTGTAATTTCTTTTTATCTGTAATATAAAAGATAATACCAAAGCTATAAAACAGACCTCCGCCCAATAACCAGAGAAAACCAGCCATTGACAGTGACACAATGAGTGGTTGATAAGCAATAAGAGCTATCCAGCCCATTAAAACATAAATGATAAGTTGAATTACGCGGCGTTTGTTGGATGAATAACAGTCTAGTAATATCCCTATTATTGCCAGCCCCCATATCACCCCGAATAATGACCAGCCCCAGACGCCATTGAGGCTAACAAGGACGAACGGGGTATAAGTCCCGGCAATCAATAAATAGATACCAATATGATCCAGTTTTTTGAATATTGCTTTTAACGAACCTTTAGTGCTGTGATAGAGAGTTGAAAAAAGATATAACAGGAAAAGGCTTGTACCATAGATACTAAAGCTGACAATTCGCCAAACATCACCATTTGACGAAGCTGTGATAATTAACACAAACAATCCCAGTAGTGCGATTACAGCACCTAGTAAGTGCGTAAGACTATTTAGTTTTTCACCGTGATACATAATTAACTCTTAATTAAAAAACTAATAATAGATGTATTTTATATAAATAATAGCGGTTGTGTTCACTTTTGAAACATTTTATATTTTATCTTATGGCTGCCATTTCATCTAATAGGTACTAAGGCTATTTTTATACATTTTAAACATCAAACCAAGGTGTCTAATGATGAAAAGCGGTCTACACTTTAAGATAATTAATCTAAAAAGGCTGGTGGGTTATGGATAACGTTGTAGAAACGCCACATCAAAAAGCTTTAACAGTAAATCTGGATAAAACCCGTTATGGAACTTTAGCCGAGATTGGTGCAGGACAGGAAACGGCTCGATGGTTTTTTCGCGTTGGTGCAGCCGCCGGTACGATTGCCAGTGCAATGTCTGCTTATGATATGACGTTTTCTGACGCAATTTATGGCCCGGTAAAACGATATGTCAGTCGGGAACGTTTAGAAGCCATGTTGTGTCGAGAATATGACTTATTGCTTGAACGCTTGTTGAAACAACGTGGTGATAACACCGCATTTTTTGCTTTTGCTAATACCGTGGCAGCAAGGAGTTACTCTCGAGATGTAGATGGTCAGGGCTGGTTAGGAATCCGCTTCCAGCATAAGGAACAGCAACTTCATTCACAGATCGACATTCACGTTAGTCTTTATAGCAGTAGTTATCTTCAGGATCAGGAGACACTAGGAGTGTTGGGCGTTAACTTGATTTATGGTGCGCTGTACATGCATGAAAATGCAGAAAGTTTATTGATTTCTTTACTCGACAACATATCTCCCGGTTCAGTTGAAATAGATATGATTGAATTTTCAGGCCCCGCTTTTGATGGTGTGGACAACCGGCTTATGGCTTTGTACCTGGTGCAACATGGTTTAAGTAATGCGGCCATGATTAATGCAAAAGGCAAGGTGGTACAAATTGCGGATAGCTTATGGCAAAAATCTGTCCTCATTGAACGTAGTCGGTTTCAACCACCGACAAAATTAACCGTGGATTTAATGGAAAGTGCTTATCAAACTTTTTCTAATGAAGATAATGTTAATGCTGATAATATAGTGATGCTAGGTGAAATGACCTTGCATGATTTGTCAGAAGAAGGTGAGATAGATGTAAAAGATTTTTTATCTCGTGCGGAGTTACTATGTGAGCTGGGCTGGGATGTTTTGATCAGTAACTATGGTGAATGTTATCGTTTAGCTCAATACTTATTTCGTTTTACAGATAAACCAATTGCACTGGCGATGGGCGTACCGTTATTAAAACGTATTTTTCGAGAAAGTTATTATAAGGACTTGCCTGGAGGGATTTTGGAATCTTTCGGCAGGTTATTTAAAAATGATTTACGATTTTATGTCTGTCCTATGTACGATAATGACTCCGGTAAGTTACAGGGTGTCAGTGACTTGCAAGTCGCTCCGCATTTACAGCATTTGTATAATCACTTACTGGATAATGGCTTTGTCAGGCCACTGGCTTTAGTGAATACCAGGCATCTTGAGATCTATTCTCATAAGGTATTAGAAATGATTCGTAATGATGATAATAAATGGCGCAGTCAGGTGCCAGAAAATGTTGCAAATGTTATTAGTGGCAAGTGTTTGTTTAGTTAAAGTGTAAATATATAAAAATCAATTTATTTAAAATAGGCAAGGAATTTGAAAGTACATAATGTTTTTCTATCTGTTTTTGTTTTTCTGATTATTATCTCGTGCTCAAATAATAACGTTATCGATAAAAGTATAACCAATTTAAATGACAGGTTAGATAATTATTTAGAATCAGAGATCAAAGATAATCAGTTCCCTGGTATTCAATATGTGGTGTTTAATAAAGATAAGATACTTTATGAATATGCCGGCGGTTATGCAAAAGTAGAAGCTAAGGAGAAAATGAAGTCAAATAGTGTTTTAAATGTTTTCTCTACAACAAAGGTTATTACTGCTATTGCAATATTGCAGCTTGCTCAGGATGGTAAAATCACCTTGACGGATAAGGCTGTGAAATACTTTCCTGAGTTGCCGTATAAAAATATAACGGTTATGCAGGTGTTGAGTCACTCATCAGGAATTACAAATGCACTTCTGGGTAACTTCTTTATTCATTGGGCAGAAGAACATGATAACTATGACAGGAATGCTGAGTTACTTTCTGCATTAAAGGAAAATACAGACTTGAATTTTAAACCGGGAAAAGAAATTGGCTATAGCAATATGGCATATGCCATTCTTGGGAAAATAATAGAAAATGTTTCCGGGCTTAAATATGAGAAATATATAACTAAAAATATATTTAACAGACTTCATTTAGATAAAGAAAAAATAAATTTTGAGAATCAGAAACAAAATAATTCAGCACTTCCATATTTTAAACGGTATTCGCTTGTTTATAACTTCATGTCTCTATTCTTATCTGGAAGTAAAACAAAGGCGGAGGGTGAGTGGACCTCTATTCATGGTCCGTTTTATTTTAATCATCCATCTCATGGTGGCATTATGGCCAGCGCAAATGAATATGCAAAAATATTTATGGATCTGATGAAAAAGGATAACTCTGAATTATTATCAGCAGATTTTATTCAACAGATGTTCACTATGCAAAGTCATTATAAAGATGAATCCATAGCGATTAGTTGGTTTATGGGTGAAATAAATAATACGCCTTATTTTTACCATCAGGGTGATGGCATGGGGTATATCGCTGAGGTCAGGATATATCCAGAAGAAAATATCGGTTCCATAATATTAATGAATCGAACTGAATTTGATGCATTAGAAAAGTTAAATATTCTGGATGCTGAATTTATTTCACACTTACGACAAAAGAAGTTAGGGGAAAGTACTCAGATTCATTAAGCCGGATATAAACACCATAAATCTTCGTGCTTTCATATTTATGTGTTTTATTTAGTTTACTTTAGCTTCTTTTGTTAAATAATCAAACACATCACTTTGTTTTCCTGTAAATATAACGCGTTCTTGTTTTTTACTAAGTTGGTAGTCATACATCGGGTCATAATATTCAACGAGTAATACTTTAATCCACTCTTTATGAGATTCAGTATTACCGGATATCTGTTGTTGAATGGCATTGGTTAGTAATGCTTTGAGCTCTTTATGCCGCAGGCCACCAAGTCGACGTTGAATTTTATCTATAGACTCCAGTAACTGTTCTGACCAGTGTTGCAAACCTTGTTCTTCACCATAAAATGATTGATGTTCTGCCAGTGCTTCGATGATATATTCCTGAAAAGTAATATCAATACGTTCTTCAATACTGGCTTTCAGCAGAATGATCGGGGATTGCTTCATTTTTTTAACCAGGTTTTCGGGTAGCCTGCGTGAGCCAATATTACTGCCTTCATCTTCTAATACAATTTTTGTGTGACCTTGATGAAGATGTTTAAGTAACTCAATAGACAGGCTGTTTTCAATATCGATTTGAGTTGGTTGTGGTGTGACATGTTTTCCAAAAACAGAACCACGATGGTGAAAGAGTCCTTCAAGATCAATTTGCTGTTTTATTTTTTTTAGAAAAATTGTTTTTCCAATACCGGTTCGTCCACTGAGTATAATAGGTTCTATGCGTTGTATTGATGTTTCGAGTTCATCAATTAAAAAACGACGCATGGCCTTGTAGCCACCTTTTACTCTTGGATAAATGATCCCTGTTTTTTCATATACCCACTGCTGTGAAATCTTTGAGCGCATGCCTCCACGAAAACAATAAAGCATACCTTCAGGGTGTTGCTTAAAAAAATTCGCCCAGTGTTCAATGCGTTCAGACTTTATGTCACCTTGTACCAATTCATGACCAAGTTTAATTGCTTCATCCTGGCCAGCATTTTTATACCGTATACCAATGTCGGCACGTTCCTGATCATTCATTAAAGGAACGTTTTCGGTAAAAGGAAATGCACCTTGATTGAATTCTACCGGCGCACGAACATCGAGTAGGGGAGTATTATTTAAAAATAATGAGCGATAGTCGTCTAGCTGAGGCAGTTCTATTTTTTGTTTGTTCGTCATTGTGACTAAATTATTTCAATTAGTGTTGATTTAGATTCATCTACTTCGACTAATTCACCTAAGGGCGTTAAATCTAAATCAAATTTTTTCGCGAATTTAATAAATCCCTCTGAATGGCTTTTTTCAACAGCGACTAATAAGCCTCCGGAAGTCTGAGGATCACAGAGTATTTTTTTCTGTAGATCGGTCATGTCACTTAAATGATGCCCATAGCTATCAAAGTTACGTTGTGCGCCACCAGGGGAACAACCTAATGAAATATAGTTTTCAACTTCAGGTAATTTAGGCACAGATTGATAATTTACCCTGGCATGCAAACCACTGCCTTCACAAATTTCGACAAGGTGACCCATTAAACCAAAGCCCGTCACATCTGTCATTGCAGTAACATAAGGAAGTTTCGCGAATTCAGCGCCTGGTTTGTTTAATTGCAACATGGTTTCAATGGCAATACGGGAGTGTTCGTTTTTAAGAACCTTATTTTTTTCTGCGGTGGTTAAAATCCCGATACCTAATGGCTTGGTAAGAAATAAATCACAATTAGCACTTGCCTGGCTGTTGCGCTTTATATGTGCGTTCTCTACCTGACCGGTTACTGCAAGACCAAAAATGGGTTCCGGGGCATCAATAGAGTGTCCACCAGCTAGTGCGATGCCGGCCAGTTTACAGGCATGACGTCCACCTTCTATAACTTGTGCAGCCACTTCGGAACTGAGCTTTTTGATTGGCCAGCCAAATATGGCAATGGCCATTAAAGGAGAACCACCCATGGCATAAATATCACTGATGGCATTAGTCGCCGCAATTTGGCCAAATTCAAATGGGTCATCAACAATTGGCATGAAAAAATCTGTGGTACTAATTACTGAAAAGCCATTATCTAAATCATATACGGCAGCATCATCTTTAGTTTCATTTCCTACCAGTAAACGAGGATCATGAAAGGGGGCTGTAGATGTTTGAAGCATCTCTTCCAGTACACCAGGAGCAATTTTGCATCCACAACCGGCACCATGACTGTATTCGGTAAGTTTTACTTGAGACATTTTTTGGCTATCTTGGGTTAAAAATAACCTATTGTACCCTTATTTTTACGATCAATGGGTTAGAACGCCTATTAATCAAAGGGATAAATCAAGGGAATTTCAGTCAAGATATTTTGTATCAATCAGGGTTAATTTGCTGGTGATGTTTCTTGCAATTTCCTTTATGTGTGACTACTTTTAATAATGAAATAACAATATTTAAAGGAGTTGATTATTATGCATAGTGTTACCGTTTATATTGATGAATGCCTTACTACCAGAGAAATTGTACGATTAAAGCATGAGCTATTATCCATGCCTCATGTTGTTGATGTGGAGCATCCCCGTCACGCACCCCATGATTTAACGATTGATTATGAAGCCCATGCAGGTTTACCCGGATTAGTATTAGAAAAAATACGTTCTCAAGGTTTACATCCTGATATCACATCGGCTTAATTGATAACTAAAGTAAGCTTAGCTTATGTTTGTTGTGTAGAAAGTTTTGGTAGACGCCACCAAATTAATAACGCGAAAGCCAGAAGTATAAATTGCCCTAAAGCAAAATGACTTGCCTGCTGGCTAAGCAGAGGAACAGCTATGCTGGCAACTAATGCATTGGCCATCATCTGCACAAATCCCTGTAATGCGGAAGCTGTCCCTCTGTTTTCAGGAAAACAATCTAAAGCTAAAACGGTTAAGGCGGGCATAGCAATACCAATTCCGCTGGTGTAGATCATTAGCGGTATGACTAAAGTGATTATCATTGGGCTTAACCATAGAGACTGAAGCAAATTTAAAAGTGAGCCGATCAGCATGAGTGTTAAGGCAAGTTTAATCGAGCGTTCCATTGGCCATCGGTGTGCAAGTTTACTGCTTAACCATGCCCCAAAAATTAATCCAGCAACCAATGGAATAAACATTAAGCCAAAGTCACCGCTTCCCAGATTCATAAAGTCAAAAATTATTGTTGGTGCACCAGCGATATATAAGAACATGCCAGCAAAGTAAAAGGCGACAATAAAAATTAATGAGAGAAAACGAGGATGAATAACCGAGCGACCATATATGCGAGCAACCTTTAGCGGATGAAGAGATTGCCGATGTGATGGATCAAGTGTTTCAGGTATATGAAAAAATACGAGCAGGAATATCAGGCTGGCGAATAGTGCCAGGAAATAAAAGACACTGTGCCAACCGAAGAGAGCATGAAGCCAGCCACCAATAACAGGTGCAATTGCGGGGGCAACTGCAAATAACATCATGATTCGTGACATCGCATGATGTGCATCTTGCGGACTGTAAACGTCACGGATTATTGCCCTGCCTGCAACCAGGCCACCTGCCGCGGCGATGCCTTGTAGTATCCGGAAAATCAAAAAAGTACTGTAGTCATTCGCCAGAGCACAGCCAACAGAGATAGCAATGTAAAAAAGAAGAGAAATAAGAATGACCAATCTTCTCCCTAACCGATCTGCAAGTGGGCCAAACGCGAGTGTAGCGATGGCAAATGCTGCCAGGTAAAAGCCCAGACTTTGAGATAACAATGCTCGAGTAATGCCAAACTCTGCTTCTATAGCGGGGAAAGAGGGTAAATAACTATCAATGGTAAAAGGTCCAATCATTGTCATAAGGGCAATGATGGTAATTAAACCGCGTGGAGGTGTTTGACTATAAGACACGTTGAGTTCGCTTTTATATGAAGGGATTAATTATAACGTTTTTATGCAAAGTGCATAGTTAAAGCCAATATTGGAGGCTGAATATTTTTATAAATAATAATGGGTAATTTATTTCGTTATTATAAATACTCCTGTTATTATTGTAGAGTAATTAACGGAGAATGAATTTTTGAATTTTAAACAGATAAAGATGGCGATTTATTCATTATATTTAACGAATAAATATGGTCTCAAGTTAAAAAAGGTAAAAAGTAGTAGCGACAAAAAGGCACTTCGTTGTGAGTACGCTGAAATAATGCTTTCCAGTCTTAATATTGAGATCACTGTTTCCGGTCTTGATAAGGTTGAGACTGATGGGCAATATCTATTGATTTCAAATCACCGTAGCATTATTGATCCTTGTATTATCGAGCTGGCGTTAAAAGACACGAATATTTATGGATTATGGATTTCAAAGAAAGAACTCTATTATTCATTTTTCTTTGGCTTATTTGTTCGAAATGGTGGTTCTGTATTATTAGATAGAGAATCAAATACTATGAGTAAGTTTTTTAAAGCCATTAAAGAAGGGCTAAACTCAGGGGCATCAATATTTGTGTTTCCGGAAGGAACGCGTAATCTGGGTAATATTGATCTTGCAGAATTTAAAGACGGCTCACAACTTATAGCAGTCAAAAATAAATTACCCATGCTGCCGCTATATATAAAAACGAATGCAAATGAAATATTAAATACGGCTATCAACAAGCGAGAAAAAGGTTTACGTATAGAAGTCGAATTTGGCGATGTTATTCAGTATAGAGACAGATCAATGAGTCTTGAACAGGCATACAGGAGCCGGTTTAAAGAACTCCATCAAGAATAGAAGTAGACCTCAACTAATGCTTCTTTAAATAAACTATTCTATTAAGGCTTAATTGCCACAAATATCACAATATTTGTATTCTGCAAATAATGTGGTTTTTGCCTGCATACCTACAAATCAGCCGTTATAACAGAAGCAATAATTCAGTATAATTCGCACCATGAAAAAAGAAATTGAACTTCTGGCGCCCGGTGGCGATGTTGACTCTATAAAAGTTGCTATTTTAGCGGGTGCCAATGCTATTTATTGTGGTCTGGATAAATTTAATGCACGAAGTCAGGCAAAAAATATAACCCTTAAAGATCTTAATGGAATATTAAGGCTGGCGCACAAAAATGAGTGTGAAGTATTTCTCACACTTAATATCATTATTGTTGAACGCGAAATTCCCGCTTTAATTGATTTACTGAATAAACTGGTTAAGACAAAGCTTGATGGCATTATTATTCAGGACTTAGGCGTATTCTACCTTATTAATAAATATTTCCCTTCTCTTAATATTCATGCATCAACTCAAATGACAACGCACAATGAAGGGCAGATTAAGTTTTTAAGTAAACTAAATGCAACTCGAGTTAATTTATCGAGAGAGTTAAATATTAACGAGATAACTGCATTAACCTCAGCCGCACATAAAAATAATTTGCTGACAGAAGTGTTTGTTCATGGTTCGAACTGCATTTCTTTTTCTGGTCTTTGTTATATGAGTTCGGTTACAGGAGGTAATTCAGGTAACCGCGGCCAATGTAGCCAACCTTGTCGCGATGAATATTTAACGACAGCAGAAGGCAAAAATTTCCCTCTTAATATAAAAGACAATTCAGCTTTTTCTGATCTTAAAATATTAGCCGATGCCGGAGTGGATTCAATAAAAATTGAAGGGCGGATTAAAAAATATCATTACGTTTATACAGTAGTAGAAACATGGAGAAAACAACTACAGAGTTTTTATGAGCATGACTCAATAAATAAAGATAACGGTGAGCTACGAAAAGTATTTAACCGTGATTTTTCAAACTCTTTTTTACAAGGTGATATGAGCCGAAATGTTTTTATAGACAATCCGCGTGATAATTCAGCAATACATCTCGCTAAAAACTGGGCTGGCTCAACAGATGAGAATCTGACCAAAGCGAAAAAAGTTCTTTTTGAACAGAAAACACAAATTATTGATAATGTTAAAGATCGGATTGATAAGTTAAGCATTGAAAAAGCGCCCTTACTTATCTCTCTTACAGGAGAAGCTGGAGAGCTTTTGAGTGTTTCAGTTAAAACACCTGAAACGTCTTTTATTGTGCATTCAAATTTAAACCTTGTTACTGCAGATAAGAGTAAAGCTCAATCTGTCGGTCAAGAAATAGTTTTAAAACGATTTAAAGCTTTAAACGATACTGAGTATTTTATTGAAAAGTTAGACTTGGAAAACTTAAAGGGTGATTTATTTATTCCTTTGAAAGAACTTACCTTAATTAAGAATGAAATATTATTCATATTAAACGATTCAAAAGAGATTGTTAAAGCAGTTCAGGTTCCTGCGTTAGAAAGACAGGATAATGAAAAAATCACACCGTCATTATCTCTACTCATTTCATCTGAAAAAGATTTGAATTTGTGTGACAAGACTTCGGCAGATATTTATTTTCAGATTCCAAATAGCTTTAAACATAAATTATCTTATTTTATTGAATTATTTAAAAATAATAAAAGACTCATTCCCTGGTTCCCGGCCGTTTTAATGGGAGAGAATTACGTTGCCGCAATAGAACTGCTTCAACAAGTGCAACCAGATCGTATTGTAACCAACAATAGCGGTATTGCATTTGTCGCTTATGACAAAGGAATTTCATGGGTCGCAGGTCCGTATATGAATCTGGTTAATTCATATAGCTTATTGTGTTTAAAAGAGCACTTTAATTGTGATGGCGCGTTTATCTCAAATGAGATAAATGAACAGCAGATTAAAAAAATTGTAAAACCCGATAATTTTAAACTTACCTACAGTATTTCACATCCCATTGTATTGATGACAACCATTGCTTGCATGTTCCATCAGGTTTCTGGTTGCAAGAAAAATATTGTTGATGATAAATGTATACAGCGATGTGAAAAATCAGCATCGATCACCAATCTAAAAGATATTTCCTACTTTATAGATAAAGAAAAGGGTGGTTATCATACTGTCTATAATGAAACGAATTTTTTAAATACGGATATTATTACTGATATTCCAGATATGTTTTCTCATTTCTTCATAGATTTACGAGATATAAAAACGGGAACCAACGTTGATGCTGACAAAGCAAAGATAGTTAAACTCTTTGAAAATCATCTTAGCGGAAATTCAGATTCAACCACTGTTCTTAATCAAAATATCCAACCATCAACGAATACTCAGTACACAAGAGGGATTTAGGCGGTATAAAAGAGCCTGTCTCGTAACAATAGGCTCAATACTTCTCTGCATTAGTTTTTCTATGACCTTACAAAATACCATAGTGAATTACTAAAGAATTCTCTTATTACCACATTAAATTTCTCGAATACCCGGTACCTTAGTAAATTAGTAGACTAAGTTGAAGATTCCAGAGGCCTGTGATGGCTATATATTTAATAACTAATAATTGAGGTGTTGTATGAGTTCACAAGAAGATATTCAAGATTCAACTGTATTACGTACGTTAATTATTTTAACAGGATCGTTATTTGGCTTTTTTCTTTTAATGATTTTTCTGGCCCGTTCTCTCGTATATTAAATATAGAAACAATTAGTTCATATTCTGAAAATTAAACCGGTGTGTTTGTATGAACACATCGGTTTTTTATTGAACAGATTATATATTATTGATTTCGATCAATTCTTTTCCTCATTTAAAGCCTTACATTACATACTTGCTATTACTTAGCCGGTAAGTCGAAGAAGTGTAGGGCACAATATGATATCTAACTCTCTAAATTTAAAAAACACCTCCACACCATTTAATATTGATAACAATGATGTTTATGAAAAGTGGCGTGATAACAAACTTAAAAACTATCCGGAAAATATTGGTGATCTTGTTGTTGCGATAAACGATCCCCGTACACTTAGTAATGCTGAACACAAAGCACTACTTGATGTATGTCGTAAAACCAATATGGTTATTTATTCTGCTAAGACGGGTACAGATCCTGATCCAGAAATTCCTCTTTCTATCGGGCGAAATTTTGGGGTGGAAAGTATAGATAATAATTGGCTGGCTGATGATAGCGGTTTAACTACTCTTACTGTTGCTGAGGAAGGTATTCGCCAGCGCTATATTCCTTATACTAATCAGGCAATAAACTGGCATACAGATGGTTATTACAATTCAAAGAAAAATCAGATTCATGCTTTATTACTGCATGTAGTTCAAAGAGCCGCACAAGGCGGTGAAAATGCCTTAATGGATCATGAAATTGCCTATATTTTATTGCGTGAAAAAAATCCAGATTACATTCGTGTCTTAATGGGGCCTGAAGTTATGACCATTCCTGCACGAATTGAAGAAGGTAAGATTGCACGAGCTGAAGAATCAGGTCCTGTATTTAGCATTACTGATCAGGGTGATTTACATATGCGTTATACCATTCGGGTAAATAATGTAATCTGGTCTGAAGATGCAACCACTAAAGATGCTTTGGAATATTTAAAATTAATTCTTAATAGCGACTCGCCTTATATATTCCGTGGTTTATTAGAATCAGGAATGGGTTTGATTAGTAATAATGTTTTACATGATCGCGCAGCTTTTACTGATAGTAAAGAATATAAACGGCATTATTACAGGGCGCGTTATTATAATCGTTTACAAGGCACTAGTGTTTAAATGAAAAATATGAAAATAAAATCATTAGTCATGATTATTCTATCAATAGGGGTAAGTTTTTCATCGCTATCATATGCGGAACGTGGGGAATTATATTCGTTAACCGTGTCGGTTGACGGTTTACGTAATTCAAAAGGTGTCGTTCAATTCGCATTATATAATAAAGATGACTCTATTCCCGATGAAGAATACAAAAAGTATTATGAAAAGGAAATTTCCAGTATAAGTAATGGTTCATCATCAATTACTTTTAATAATTTACCCAAAGGATTATATGCTGTAAATATATTACATGATGAGAATATGAATGGGGAAATAGACAAGGGATTTATTCTTCCAATCGAAGGTATTGGTTTTTCAAATTATGAATCTATTGGTTTAACTAACCGACCAGATTTTACTAAAGCAAGTTTTAGTTTAACGTCTGATATTAAAAAAAATATAAAAGTTATTTATCTTTAATGCGCAGCCTGGCTTGTTCTTCTGCATAGGCTTCAATTTTTCTAAAATCCTGAGTTTCGCCGACCATATACATAATTGCTGTCATAAAGTTATAGTGTTTTGATGCTTTTAATTTCTCAAAGCTGCTATAACGAATTTTTTTACCATTAACAGTTAATCTTAGGGGCATCTAAAAACTAATCAAATTTTTATTGATTTTCACATTTAAAAGCAGAGACTGTTCTTTCGTTACTGCTTTTACATTTTTGTTTAAATGAGATACATCCATTCCTGTTTTAAATGTAATAAGAACAAGTAACCCGATTAAGGGTTCATTCATGGAGGTCTCGTAAATTAAATACGTAGTTAACCTATAAAGCTTGGTTATTCTGCCACAATCAGGTATGTTTTCTAAGCCGCTGGGTATTCTGAGAAATTTATTATGTCATTTATGACTTTTGAGTTAGGAATGGGCATCATTTTTCCTTTTTATGCTAAGTTTATTGCGGTATGGAATCCTGTTATGCAAACGTGGTTTGTTAGATAGCAGGGGGGAACAATTGGTATTTCTAATTATTACCTCACAAAAATCGTACTACTGCGTAAGTTATAAAACATGGGTGAAGAGACCAAAGCAATTAGCAAAAAAGATATACTTTATGTTGTGGTATCATGAGTGATGACATGCTGGGTGAGATGGCAAATGGTTCAAATACGATGACCAGTAATCTTCATGGTGTTATCCGATCAATTGCTGAACAAAGTGAAAATGCGAATCATGTAGTAATGAGTTTAAATGAGGTTGCAAGTAACTCCCAAGCAGCCGCCAGTAAACAAAATCAACAAGTGAATTATAATTCATCAATCATGTCACAAAATATTAAAAATAATTGTTGATGATTTTAAATTAAATTAAGAAAATTTATTTCCTATGAAAAAAGTTTTATCCCTGTTTCTATTAGTAATAAGTATTAGTAGTTATGCAGAAGTTCTAAATTCAGTTAATGAACCGAAATGGGAGTTAGGTATTGGTTTAGGTGGGTTAAGTTTGCCCCATTACCGCGGTTCTGATCAACGAGCGGAATATATTTCGCCTATTCCCTATGTTCGCTATAACGGTGAGCGGTTTAAAGTTGACAGGGAAGGTGGTCGCTTTTATTTTTATAATAGTGAAGATGTTAAAGTGGATGTCAGCATGGCTTTTGCACTACAGGTCGATAGTGACGATAATCGGGCTAGAGCAGGTATGACTGATTTAGGTCATATCATTGAAATTGGACCAAGAATTCAATTTAACCTTTACCAGTCAGAAGACAACAATTTCCGCTTTCGCTTTGCTTTGCCATTACGTACGGCTTTTTCGACGGATTTTAGCGAAACAGAAAATATAGGATGGGTTTTATCTCCATACCTGCAACTTCGATATTTTAATCATGGCTGGGAATCTGCGATTTCTGTAGGGCCGACATGGGCCAGCGAGGATTATAATAATTATTTTTATAAGGTTGCATCTGAATATGAAACAGTAGAACGACCCTCATATACTACTCAGGCTGGATACAGTGGTTCTCGAATCACTGTAACGATTAGCAAACGGTTTGATAAAATATTTTTTGGCTTGTTTGCAAGATATGATAATTTAGACAATGCGATTTTTATTGACAGCCCTTTGATTAAACAAAGAGACTCATTTACAGTTGGTGCTGCTCTTTCATGGGTTTTTAAAAGTTCCAAGAGATAAAATAAATGTTAATTGAAAATGTTGTACATGTTTAACCATAAATATATTTATATTATTGTATTCTCCAGTTTGGCGGGATGGGCCGTATTTGCCTATTTTACGACAACTCAAATTATTAAAAGTCAGCAAAAGTTTGCAAATGTAATAAATATAACGGGTAAGCAGCGTATGCTGTCGCAAAAAATCCCTTTAATAGCTACCCGCTTTTATGATTCCAGGGATGAAAAGGTTAAAAATCATCTTATAGAACTCTACGAAGAAATGAAGTTAGATCACCGGTATATCATCTATATGTATACACACTCTGATGCGACAAACACCATTTATTATGAAAAACCTAAACAACTTAATGCAAGAGTTGAACGTTATCTTGAACTTGTGGAAAATTTTATAAAAGATGAAGAGTTATCTTCACTTTATAAACTTGATTCATTTTCCTTCACCTTGCTTCCAGTTCTAAATGATGCGGTTAATGCTTTTGAACATGAAAGTAAGTTAAAAACAAAACATTTGCTTTCCAGAGAACTTTTTATTCTGGTGGGAACATTGCTCACGCTTATATTAGAATCTGTTTTTATAGTGATACCTGCAATTAAACGAGCATCAATTCATGAAGAGGAATTGAATAATCTTGTTAAAGAAAGAACACTTGAGCTGGAAAATATTTCTGTAACTGACAAGCTGACCAATCTCTACAACAGGAGGAAAATTGATGAAACTCTTACCTATGAAATAGAGCGAGCGCAAAGAAGTAATAGTTCATTTAGTCTCATTATTCTGGATATCGACAAATTTAAAGATGTTAATGATACGTATGGGCATAAAACAGGAGATTATGTCTTGCAGGAAATTGCAAAACTTCTTACTTTAAATGTTCGGAAAATAGATATGCTTGGACGTTGGGGCGGTGAAGAATTTTTGATTGTTGATTCTGAAAGCCATAATGAAAAAGTAGTCGGGTTTGCAGAAAAAATTCGTAAAGTTATTGAAGGACATGCATTTGCCAAAGTGGGTAAAATTACCTGTAGCTTTGGCGTTGCGCATTATCGTGAAAGAGATAATGAATCCAGTGTTTTAATACGGGCTGACGAGGCTTTATATGCTGCAAAAGAATCTGGCCGTAACTGTGTAAAAGAAGCTTTATAATACCTGTTTTATAGGCAGTAATATTTTGGCTTTAAAACCACCGAGTTTTTCAGAACGACTTAAAGACAAACTCCCGCTATAATCGTTAATAATATCTGATGTGATAGCAAGACCAAATCCATCACCGCTTACCGTTTCATCAAGCCTTACTCCTCTATGCGTCAGCTCATTGAGAGGTTCTTCATTAGCCCCAGGCCCATCGTCTTCTATAATAATGATTGTATTATTTTCTTGCTTGATGCTGATGTTTATAGCGCTGTTAGCCCATTTCCAGGCATTATCGAGCAAATTGCCTAATAGTTCTAACATGTCTTCACGATCAATTTGTATCTCTAATTTGTCAGGGATATCTGAAGTTATGGTGATATTTTTATCTGAATACATTGTGCTGACTGTTTTTATTAATAAAGGTAAGTCTTCATTAATATTAAACGGCGAGTTAAGTTTTGAAGTGCCAGCGATTCTTGCTCGTTTAAGTATTCTGTCTGTTATATTTTGTATAGAGGAAATTTGATTTGTTAAAACTTCAGTCGTATCAGGGTCGAATTTCCCTTTATTTTTATCGCTCAAATTTTGCAGCATGGTTAAGGGTTTTTTTATTGCATGGGATAAATCACCGAGTGCATTTCGAGAACGTTTAAGCCTATTATGCAACGCGAGTGACAGGTGGTTGACTTCGTTCACAATAGATTGCAATTCATTCGGTACCTCAGTAGTTAATTTGTTTATATTTCCCTTTTCCAGTTCAGAAAGCTCGCTGTGTATTTTTCTTAATGGTTTTAATCCTTTTCTTAAAACTATAAATTGAATTAATAATAAAGCAATAAGAATAAATAAAGATAATGTGGCAAAATATTTTTTGAACTGGCTAATGTCTTTAATTATTGGCGTTAAATCCTCAGCAATATTAATAATGACATCTTGGTTTTTTTTATTAAAATAACCACTGAGTATAATGAGTTGTTGGTTTTCCGGACCATTCTGAATGGTTCTATGGTAGTTCTTGTTTATAGTTGTGGGTAAAGTTAAATTTTGGTCCCATAATGAACGTGAACGTATCAAGGTTTTATTGTGCTTGATAGTATAGTAATGACCTGAAAATGGCCGGTTATAAATGCTATTGATATATTTTTCATTTATTGTAAGAGTGTTTTCCTTATCAAAAGATACTGCCGTGAGTAAAGTTTCAATGTCGTGCTCCAGGCGTGAGGCAATATAATTTTCAGAAAGTTTTTGTATATTATTGCTAACGGCTAGCCAGAGTATTAAAAACACCAAAATTAAACTGATCAATAAGCCGGTAGCTAATCTTGATTGAATAGACTTCATTGTTGTGACTCTTTAAAGATATAGCCCTGGCCTCGACGTGTTTCAATATACTCTTTACCCAGTATCTTTCTTAGGCGTTTGACATAGGCTTCGATGACATTGCTATCTTTATCTGAATCTAAATTATAAAGATGATCGGTTAAACGAGATTTAGAGAGTATGTGGCCACTATTAAGAATAAAATATCGCAGTAAGCGAAACTCGGTACCGGTTAGTGTATGTGTTTGACCATCTTCAGTGGTGACGGTTTGTCGATCTTCGTCCAGGATTAAATTGCCACTTTTAAGAGAGCTTCCCGGAGCTTGTATACTACGATGAAGTAAGGCCGTTATCCGTGCAAGCAATTCTTCTACATGAAAAGGTTTACCGAGGTAATCATCTGCACCTGATTTAAAACCATCTACGCGTTCTTGCCATGTATCCCGTGCAGTGAGCACAATAACCGGTAATTTATTATTTGCTTTGCGCCAGTTGTTTAACACTTCAAGGCCGTTACGTTTTGGTAAACCAAGATCAAGGATGGCGATATCGTAGATGTTTTCATTACCAAGATACTCTGCTTCTATGCCATCTTCGGCAACATCAACAACATAACCGGCATCTTTAAGAGGCTTCTTTAAATTTTCGATAAGCTCAGGATCATCTTCTACGAGTAATAAGCGCAATACTAATCCTCTTTCTCGGTTGATAGGTGTTTTCCTGTTTTGGCATCAAACTTTAATTCAAAAACGGTACCGTTTGGGGTTAACAGTTCAATCTCATAGATTATTTTACCTGCTTTTTTTTCAAGTTCTACCTCAAGTATTTTACCTGTTTGTATTTCTCGTGCTTTTTGCAAAACAACTTCAAGCTCAAGTATTTCACCAGATTCCACCAGACGCTTAGCTTCATCATTATCGTCATCAGCATAGAGGGGCACAGATAGTATAATTAGTAAGCTAATTGTTAAAAGTTTGATACTGTTTTTCATAATGGTAGCCACCCCTAAAGTATAGCCTTATTAAGCTCAATCGTCCCAGCGGCCATAACCTGGAATATTGACACCATGTTCACTAAACAGACCTTGTTCGGCCTTATTATGACAAGCACTGCAGTTGCCCAGACTATTTACTTTTTTATTGTTTTTTATCAACTTATCAGGAATTTCATCATGTTTGCTAATAATATAAGGTGTTTTACTGATTCTTAAGGGGACATCTTTATCATTAAGTGAACGCATAATTTTACGTGAACG
>JAGLTQ010000151.1 GCA_023135195.1 Gammaproteobacteria bacterium
GCTATACGGAGTTGAACATTGGGCATAATTTCCCCAACGCTTGAAGGAATATTAAGTCCAAAATGATTCATTGCAATAGCGGGCCTTGCTTCAGTAACACCGTAACCCTGGAACATATTAACGCCTAAGCCAACAAAAGTTTTTGCCACAGTTTCAGGTAACGCAGCACCACCGGAGGCGGCAACACGTAAATTTCCACCAAGTAATTGCTGAATTTTTTTGCCGATAATTTTGCTAAGTAAAGGGTTCAGCAGGATAACGGGGCTAAACCAGCCTGTACCTTGTTTAAACTTAAAATGTTTCCAGCCAACATGCACGGCTAAACGAAATATAGAGCGTGAAACAATAGATTGCTTAGAGAGTTTTTGTTGCACCTTGTCATAAAAACGTTCAAAGATTCGCGGCACTGTCGCAATAATAGAGGGTTTGATAGTTTGAAAATCTTCTGCAAGCTGCTGTACTGAACGTGCAAAGCTGACTTTTGCTCCAGCCATCATTGGGATGTAATAGCCAACGGTTCGTTCATACATATGTGATAAAGGTAAAAAAGACAGAAACTCAAGAGTATGAGGATCATCCATACCAAGTTGCTTAAGAGCAGATTCGGTATCAATTAAAATATTGTGGTGGCTTAACATGACCCCTTTAGGGCGTCCGGTTGTACCAGAGGTATAAACAATAGTCGCCAATGACTGAGGATCGCCGCCGCGCTCCTGTAAATGAGAAGGCTCTGCGGGCAACCAGGTTTCAATACAAGAGAGAATAGGTTCTTCTGCAACAGCTTTTGGATTATTGCTTGTTAAGAGCACAACACGTTTTAATGCTGAATCTTCATTAATATGAACAGATAATTCTTGCCATTGCTTATCATCATTAACCAGCAGAACTTTTACACCGGCATCATGAAGAATATAAGCCACATTGTCAGCGCGGTCATCTACATAAAGAGGAACAATAACTAATCCTAATCCTAATGCCGCTTGTTCAAATGCGACCCATTCGATACTATTTTTAAGCTGAACCGCAACGCGGTCACCCTTCGATAAATTTTCCTGCTGTAAACCCTGTTGCCAGCGGCTGCTTAAATCAGCCATCTCTTTCCAGGTCACTTCGGGCCAGGTTGTTGTCTCACGATCATAATAGCGGTAGGCCATTCGATCAGGAGTGGTTAGGCAGCGGATACGAAAGAGTCTGTCGAGTGTGCCGGCTGTGTTGCAAGGAATAAGCTGTGGTAGAATTCGCATAGTATTTTTTATTTTTGTTAATTTATGGTGTGTCTGAGGATATATCAAATTCTTAATGGCATCGACCCGTTTTTAGGCTTAAATATGCAAATTATCGTAAATGGCGAACAACGAGACGTATTGGAAGGGCTGACTGCTGCGCAGTTAGTTGCAGATATGGACATTACCGGCAAACGTATCGCTATGGAGGTGAATCTGGAGATTGTGCCTCGCAGTACGTATGCTGATCACATGTTTAAAGCGGGTGACAAAGTCGAAATTGTCCATGCCGTTGGTGGTGGATAAACTTCTAATTATGTAGGTACGAATTTATTCGAATCTATTGTAGGTCGGCCTTCAGGCCGACGCTGTGCTCATATCAACCTTTTGTCGGCCTCAAGGCCGACCTACATTTAAATAACAGAACAGGCAATTTAATGACAGACACAATTCAAGACTCCCCCCTGGTAATCGCAGGCAAAACATACTCATCTCGTTTATTAGTGGGTTCAGGAAAATATAAAGATAACGAAGAGACTCGCCTTGCGACAGAAGCAAGCGGTGCTGAAATTATAACGGTAGCAGTACGCCGCAGTAATATTGGACAAAAGCCGGACGAGCCTAATTTGTTAGATGCGATTCCTCCTGAAAAATATACTATTCTGCCGAATACAGCAGGCTGCTATACGGTTGATGATGCAGTACGAACCTGTCGTTTAGCGCGCGAATTATTAGATGGGCATAATCTGGTGAAGCTTGAAGTGTTAGCCGATGAAAAAACGCTCTACCCCGATGTGATTCAAACATTAAAAGCCGCTGAAATTTTAATCAAAGAAGATTTTGACGTCATGGTCTACACCACTGATGATTTGGTTATAGCGAAAGAACTAGAAGCCATGGGTTGTGTTGCGGTTATGCCTTTAGCTTCGCCTATTGGTTCAGGTTTAGGTATTCAAAATCCATATGCTATTCGTTTTATTATTGAAGAGTTAAAAGTACCGGTACTCATTGATGCCGGTGTTGGTACAGCATCCGATGCAGCCTTTGCGATGGAACTGGGTTGTGATGGTGTATTAATGAACTCAGCTATTGCAGCAGCTAAAAATCCTGTGCTCATGGCATCGGCAATGAAAAAAGCCATTGAAGCAGGACGCGAAGCCTACCTCGCAGGGCGTATGCCACGTAAACGCTATGCCAGTGCATCGTCACCTGTAGATGGGACGTTTTTTTAAAAACTTTCAACGCAAAGCCGCAGAGAACGCAAAGGGGCGCAAAGAGAAAAATTACTGAGTTCATTACCATTTTAAATTTATTAATGGTGCTACGGCGGTAAACATTTCTCTTTTTGTTCTTTATCAACTCTGCGTTACTTAGCGTTCTTTGCGCCTTTGCGTTGGATCTTTTAAATGCCTGAAGAAAATACATATCTCCGCCGTATTCGCTCTTTTGTTAAACGGCAAGGTCGTTTAACTGTTGGACAGCAGCGTGCGCTTGATCAATTTTTTCCGATTTATGGATTAGAGCTTCAGAACAAAGCGATAAACCTACCTGATGTTTTTCAACGTTCAGCATCTACAATATTAGAAATTGGTTTTGGTAACGGAACATCTCTGGCCGATATGGCAGCGAATAATCCGGAACAAAATTATATTGGTGTAGAAGTGCATAGCCCTGGAGTGGGCAATTTATTATTACAAATTGAAGAACGCGGTTTAACGAATGTACGCGTTATAAATGATGATGCAGTTGATGTGCTAAATCAAATGGTCACAGATGAATCGCTTGATGCGGTGTATTTATTTTTTGCCGATCCATGGCATAAAAAGCGTCACCATAAACGTCGTATAGTACAAAATGAATTTGTTCAGCTGTTAAGAAAAAAACTTAAAGAGGGTGGCTCGTTTCACATGGCCACAGATTGGGAACATTATGCACAACATATGATGCGGGTAATGAATGAATCCGAAGGTTTTGAAAATACGGCAGGTAAAGATCAATTCTTACCTCGACCTGAGTATCGTCCATTAACCAAGTTTGAACAACGTGGCCAACGTTTAGGCCATGGTGTGTGGGATTTAATTTTTAAAAAGGTTAATTAACATTATCTCTATTTAAAAAAAGGTTCGTCATTCCCGCATGCCTCAAGCGGGAACCTTGTTGTTCAAATTGGTTAGATTCCGACTAAGAGCATACCGGAATGACGGTAATGGAGTTAGAGAGTATATTGCTAATATTATTTTATTACGTGAAGTTGAGTACAATTATTATGAAAAATTTAAAAAAATCTTATCAAGTTATTATTCTTGTTTTATTTACCTTTTCATTAAATGCCTGCGCCATAAGTGACAAGCAACAAAAACAATGGCTTGATTCAGGTTCGGCGTTATTAAATGGTTTAAACAAAAAATCACTGACTGAACAAGATATAGCAGCAGGATTAAAAGAAGCCCTAAGTATTGGTGCTGAACGTGTTGTCTCTCAGGTAGGCAGAAAAAACGGCTATCTAAAAGATAAAGCAATCCACATTGCTTTACCTAAAGATTTACAAAAGGTACACAAAACATTAAATAAAGTAGGCTTAGGTCGTTATACAAAAGAGCTTGAAGTTAAAATGAATCGTGCAGCAGAAATTGCTGCACCTAAAGCGAAAAGATTATTCATAAGCGCTATTAAAAATATGCGCTGGCAAGATGTCAAAGCTATTTACAACGGCAAGCCTGATGCGGCAACACAATATTTTAAAAGAAAAATGACACCAGCATTAAAACGAATGATGAAACCGGTTATCGAACAATCATTAGCTAAAGTTGATTTAGTAAAATCATATAAACATGCACTAAAACAATATCACTCCATTCCATTTGTTCCAAAAGTGAACAGTGATTTGACCGGTTATGTTTTGAACAAAGGCATTCATGGCATTTTTTATTATTTAGCCAAAGAAGAAGCGGCTATTCGTAAAGACCCGGTTAAACGCACTACTGCATTATTGAAGCGTGTATTTGGAAAATAAAATAAAAGCTAATAATATGAAAAGTCAATTATGAAGTTTAAGCTAGTAGTGCTAACTGGATTATTTTTTATCTCGTTCAGTCTTATGGCTGAGTGTTTGGATTCAAGCAGCTGTACGGATGAAAATTATAATAAATGCAAATTAATAGCAGAAAAGGAAAGTGAATCTCAAAAGAAAAAAATAGGAGAGCAATTTTTTTTGAGATGTTCTGGGGGGAGTGAACGAAATGTTGAGGATTATAAAAAATCATTAAAATGGTATCAACAAGGAGCCAGGCTTGGGAACAAAGAGTCACAACACGCTCTGGGCTTTATATATGAGAAAGGGTTTGGTGTAACAAAAAACTATGCTACAGCAGCAAAATGGTATTTAAAAGCAGCTAATCAAGGATACGCTGCTTCTCAAAGAATGCTGGCATATTTTTATCAGGAAGGAATCGGCGTTACTCAAGATTACGTTGAATCATATATGTGGGAAAATATCAGTAATCCTTATGGAAATGATTTTGATAATAAGTTTCTTTATTGGCTTTCAAATAATATGACAGATCAGCAAATCGAAAAAGCACAACAACGTGCACGTGATTGGTTGAATAAAAACAAGCAATAAAAAACAGGCTGCAGTTCGCAAAGTTACTGTTAAACGTGTTTATTTAAAAGAAATTTTAAAAAGTTAAATTATGCAATCAGACGCAAAAAAATTAGTTAAAAAACACCAGGAACTTACTCACTCCGAAGCTATAAAAGTTGTTTCTCATGTGCAGAGAGATAAAGATGAATGGGTTTTAAATACGATCATGATTGAAGACTGTGAAGTGCCCTTTAAGTTTAAAAGAAAAAAACAATATAAAAATCTTAAAGGTGCACGAGTAAATATTACTTACTATCCAACAGTAGAAGTGGTTGCCGGTTTGGATTTTGATATTATGAATGTTGTTCGTATAAAGGTTGCTTGAATTCACAACCTAAAGCAGACAGCTACATGAGTTAAATAAAATATTAAAAGTAAAAATCCATGTTCTAAGAACGTGGTTTTGATCTCACCCTATAAGGGTGTATAAAACCATTCATCCTCTGTAGGTGAGTTCAAGGAATAACGTGACGGAACTAACAAAAAGGCTAAAAATGATGGAACCGTCACGTTATTCCTTGATCCATCCTACAAATTAAACCTGTACTGGTAACATGATTTCTTATTTGCAGGCAAGAGCCGTGAACCCGCTCCACGCCCTAAGGACGTGGTTTTATTTTTTAATAAACTAAAAGTAGACATTAAATTAAAAAGTATTATGCAGAACCTACATAGTAAGGAAAAAGACAGATTCAGTCTAAACCACTGTTATGTCAATATTAAAATAGAATATATAGATAGAATAGAAGGGGCTAATAGTTTTGAGTAATCTCGATGAACTAAAGAAAATAGATTGGAAAAGTGTTGATTGGCAGAGAGAGCTAAAGCAGAACATAAACTCTATCGACTCATTGAAACATTATATTGACTTGTCAGAAGATGAGGAGAGGGTGCTGCGGGATGTAGTAGGTAAGCACCCAATGAATATTCCTCGATATTACTTAAGTTTGATCAATGAAGATGACAGCAATGATCCTATCCGAAAAATGGCACTCCCCAGTGAAGAAGAGCTTATTGTGGCTGGCTCTATGGGGGAAACAACTAAAGATCCCTATGGTGATGATAAACACAACAAGGGCAATGGTGTTCTACATAAATATCCTTATTCTGCATTGATAGTCGCGACAGATTATTGCTCTATGTATTGCAGACATTGTTTTAGAAAAGCTATTGTTGGGTTACCTAATGACAAAACGGTTGAAAATTTTCAGCGTGCTGCGGAATACATTCGAGAACATAAAGAAATTACAAACGTCATAATCTCTGGAGGAGATCCTCTTCTCATTAATACCCGAAGAATTAAAAAGATATTAGAAAGCCTCGTAGACATAGAGCACGTCAACTACGTTCGCATTGGCACAAGAACACCTGTAGTTTATCCTATGCGTTTCTATGATGATGAGCTTCTGAAATGTTTTGAAGAATTTAATCAGCATAAAACCCTCTATCTCCCTACCCATTTTAACCACGTTAATGAAATTACCGATGTAGCTAAAGAAGCTGTTTTACGTATTAGGCAAACGGGTGTCACTGTCAATAATCAAGCCGTATTATTAAAAGGTGTAAACGATAGCGCTGAAGATATAGAAAACCTGATGAACGGACTAGTGAAGATTGGCGTTAACCCATACTACTTATATCAATGTATGCCCGTATCAAGAGTAAGACACCACTTTCAAGTCCCACTAAAACAAGGTATTGATATTGTAGATAAAGCGAAATTGCGACTTGATGGTTATGCAAAACGATTCAAATTTATTATGGGACACGATATTGGAAAAATAGAAATCTGTGGGAGAATTGATGACAAATTAATTTTGAAGCAAATTCATTCAAGACCAGAAGAACCTGAAAAGGCTAGTCGCATGATGGTGATGAAGCTAGATGATAAAGCTGGTTGGCTTGACGATATGGATGAAATACATCTCTAGCATAAGCACGGTATGCTGGTTAATGGCGACGATGAATGTTCGCTACTGGCTGCGAGCTCAACTGGTCGACGCAACACATGCATTAAACCTTTCTGCTGGTGTCTCAAATTCTAACGTCTTACGTGGTCGCTCATTTAACTGACGAGCCACTTTATTTAACGTCGCTTGTGAGTGTACAGATAAATCGGTTCCTTTAGGAAAATATTGTCTCAATAATCGGTTTGTATTTTCATTTGAACCACGCTGCCATGGACTTTGTGGATCACAAAAGTACACATCAACATCCGTGGCTAAGGTAAAGCGCTGATGGTCGGCCATTTCTGAACCTCGATCCCAAGTGAGTGATTTATATAACTCGGTTGGCAACTTAGCGGCGTGTTTAATGAGTGCTGTGATCACGGTTTCAGTATCTTTGCCTTTTAGTTTAACCAACAATACATATAGCGAGAATGACGTTCGACTAACGTTGCTATATGAGAGTTGTTTGAACCTGAAATAAGATTCAACCGATGCAGGCCGTTCACTAATCGAGATTGCATTCGTGATCTTACCTAAACCTATTTTTTTAATGCTGTGTTTTTTAGAACGGCGTATCACACGTTGAGTACGAAGGTACAGTTGAAGCTCTTTTTTAAGGACTCCACGAGCCTGAATGAAAAGACTTTTATATATCGTTTCGTGTGACACCTGATTGTGCTCTTGATTTGGATTAGCCATCCTGCGATTTGTTCAGGTGACCTATTTCGTTTTAGTTTTGTTGCTACCCTATGTTTTAACATTGGGTACATGCCAGTTTACATTTTTTTGGACGATGTGCGCGATCCCATGCAGCTTGTTCTGAATGTGTTGCACGACACTTATCATAGCCACCATTACGATTTATTTCACGACTAATTGTTGAAGGTGAACTGTTTAAGATTGCTGCAATTTCTCTCATTGAATTTCCGGCAACAAGGCGGCGTGAAATTTCTTCACGTTCAGAAAGTGTTAATGCTATGCATGATCTTTTTCGAGGTGAAGGTCGAATACCGCCTGTACGTGACAAGATACCAAATACTGAAGATGATTCACGGCCAAATAAACGATCAATTGAACTCAAAGATTCACCGCATCGCCAGCGATCCCACATTTCTGACTTTTGTTTTGGGGTATAGTTTATTCGTGTTCGATAAGTCATAGATTACACTGCCT
>JAGLTQ010000152.1 GCA_023135195.1 Gammaproteobacteria bacterium
CATAATTTCGTGGGGATTCGTCAGATTCAAGCGTTAAGTGAATAAAATTCATTCAGGAATATGAAATTTACGTTAACCAATTCGATGGGGGGGAGCATGGGCTGCTACACAGGCCTTGATATATCCATTAATTCTCAGCGTGATTATGGGGAGTCTGGGAATCATTATGATTGTTGTTTCCGTCAGAAAAAACGTCATGGTAAGCAGCTTAATTTTGGCTACACTTCTATCTGGTTGCATTGGTTTATGGTTCTTAGTTCGATCCATAATAATGGAAATCCAGAGAAGCTTTTGAAGCTATATGTGGATTCATACACATAACAAGACGTTCCAGCGGACAGGAACTTCCCCCCAAATTAATGGCCACTAAAACCTAACGATAAAAATATTCGATTTAAAAAAGAGACTTCATATTATGTTTGACCGAAAAACACACTGGCAAAATGTATACAAAGATAAATCTTCCCTGGATGTAAGCTGGTACCAAAAGGAACCAACGCTATCACTGGAACTTGTTCACAGTGCCAAGGTTAAAAGTGATGATGCAATCATTGATGTTGGTGGTGGTGCATCTGTGCTGGTGGATCATCTATACAAAGAAGGCTTTTCAAATTTAACCGTATTAGACATCTCGGAAAATGCTCTTGCTAGTGCCAGAGAAAGGCTCGGTGATTCTGCGAAAAATATTGAATGGCTTGAAGCTGATATTACCCAATTTAATGCACCACATCCGTTTTCTCTTTGGCATGATCGTGCTGTTTTTCATTTTCTAACCGAAAAGTCTGACAGAGAGAGTTATGTAAAATCATTAAAACATGCTCTAAAATCAAACGGCCATCTGATTATTGCGGCGTTTACAATCGGCGGTCCTGAAAAATGTAGTGGCCTGGACATTGTACAATATGATGCTGAAAAATTAATTGCTGAATTAGGAAAAGATTTTGAGTTGCTAGAGGAAAGAAACGAAGTGCATATTACTCCAGCCAATAAGGAGCAGACATTCACATATTTTCATTTCATTTATGTAGCCAGGATATAACAACAAGTGGAACTATTTAACCTAAGCTGCGTATAAGAAATTCACGTCATTCCAGTATGCTTTTTACAGTATTTAAACTGCTAGATTCCCGCTAAAGGCGTGCGGGAATGACGGTATTTTAAAGATTGAGAATTTTTACTCGTATAATTTTCTTACACAAAGCTGAGTTATTTAACCGTTGCGACACCTTCGCCTCGTTTATCGCTTGCTGCTGTTACTCTATTTTCTTTTTTATCCCAAATAACGACCTGCATATTACCAAAGCTATTTTCTAAGGGGTTTAATTTATGACCTAACTCTTTTAGTAGCTTTAGCGTTTTATTTGAAAAGGTACCTGGTTCATATTGGATAACGTCTGGTAAATACTGGTGATGATAACGCGGTAAGTTTACAATTTGTGATGCCGTCTTACCTTCTATCGTTGCCAATATGCCATGCAATACCATGGTAATAATTCGACTTCCACCTGGCGTACCTATTACAGCGAGCTTATCTTCGCTTTCAATAAAGGTTGGGCTCATACTTGATAGCATACGTTTACCCGGTTCAATGGCATTCGCTTCTGCACCCACCAAACCATAAACATTAGGTACACCGGGTTTTGCTGAGAAATCATCCATTTCGTCATTGAGTAACACACCGGTACCTTCGGCAACAAAACCTGAACCAAAGGGATAATTAACTGAGAGTGTTGCGGCAACACGATGACCTTGCTTATCTAAAATAGAAAAATGCGTTGTATGATTGCCACCTGATGTATCAGCAACACCTTTTAACTGACTGCTTGGGGTCGCTTTTTCAAAATCAATTTTTTGTTGTAATGATTTTGCATAATTTTTACTGGTTAATTTTTTAACCGGCACATTAATATAATCAGAGTCACCTAAAAATTCTGCACGATCACGATAAGTGCGGCGCATAGCTTCTACAATCACGTGTATTCGATTAGATGTTGAAAGCTGATCTACATTATAAAAAGATAAAATATTTAACATTTCCGCCAGGGCAACACCACCCGATGATGGCGGAGCAACTGAGGTTAAGCGATAACCTTTATACTCACTAACAATAGGCTGGCGCTCTTTCACTTTATATTCTTTTAAATCTTTTAAACTCCAGATACCACCTGCCTTGTTATTACTTGTTACTAATTTTTTTGCAACCTCTCCTGCATAAAAACCTTTATGGCCATGCTTCGCCATGGCGTTTAACGTTTTCGCTAAATCAGGTTGTTTAATGACAAAACCTAATGGCGGCACCTGGTTATTTTTTAAAAATATTTTTGCTGCATCTTTTGCATGTTCTGACAACTGTAATGCTTTTAAACGAAAACCCGCCATACGTCGGTAATGTTCGGTAACGATAAAACCTTTACTCGCGGCTCGAATAGCCGGAGCTAATGATTGTGCTAAAGACAGGCGTCCATATTTCTTTGCAATATGTATCAATGCAGCAGGTTCACCGGGAATGCCTGCGGCGAGTGCACCATTGACAGATAAACCGGGAACAACATTTCCTTCTTTATCTAAATACATATTACGCGTCGCTTTTAATGGTGCGATTTCACGCCCATCGATCATAATGTCTTTTTTAGTTTTATTATCGTGTAGCAACCAAAAGCCTCCTCCACCTATGCCCGAGCTATACGGCTCAACAACGGCCAGAGTTGCACTTACCGCTACAGCAGCATCAAAGGCATTGCCGCCTTGATCTAATATTTCAAAACCTGCTTGAGTTGCCATTGGATGTGCTGAAGCGATAGCAGCTTGTGAAGGTTTATTTCCTGGTGAAGCAAACAGGCTTGATGAAATAATAAGAAATAAAAATATGAGACTGGTTTTAGGCATAAATTTTCCGAAAATAAAATTGGCCACGAACGACTGCATGGGCGCAGG
>JAGLTQ010000153.1 GCA_023135195.1 Gammaproteobacteria bacterium
CCTGCGCCCATGCAGTCGTTCGTGGTAATTATTTGTCTTTATACATTAAAAAAGCCTCTTAACGAGGCTTTAATATTTAATCTGCTACCAGCTTCTCATATTTAAGCTGAAGCGTATCTTTTGATTCTTCGTTATCCGGGTCAATCAAAATACAATCTACCGGACAAACTTCTATACATTGCGGCTCATCAAAATGACCAATACACTCGGTACATAAATTGGGATCAATTTCATAAATCTCATCACCTTGAGTGATAGCCGAATTTGGGCACTCAGGCTCACAAACGTCACAATTTATACATTCATCATTAATCAGGAGAGACATGGAAAAACTCCGTTACAGGTTATGGCTTATAAAACAGCCTATATCGTCTTATATCAGGACGCGTATATTAGCGTATTCTATTATTTAATGCAGTAACGACTTTCTCATGCACAAAGGGGGAGACATCGCCGCCTAGGGAGGCTATTTCGCGTACTAAACTAGAGGAAATATAGCTATATTGCTCAGCAGGGGTCAAAAATAGGGTCTCAATTTTCTCATCTAAATGGCGATTCATACTCGCAAGCTGAAATTCGTACTCAAAATCTGAAACCGCACGTAAACCACGTAAAATTACCTGGGCATTTTGTTTTTGCACAAAATCCACTAAAAGACCGTCAAACTGAATCACTTCAACATTTGGTATCTCAGCCAATACATCTTCAGCCAATAAAACCCGCTCATCCGCGCTAAAAACGGCCTTCTTAGTAGCATTTTGCCCTCCCTTAACAACCGCCAGAATAACGCGATCAAAAATACGAGAGGCCCGTTGCACAAGGTCACTGTGTCCATTAGTAATGGGATCAAATGTGCCAGGATATATTGCGGTTATTTTCACAGGGGTAAACCTTCTTAAAAAATCATTAATATGACATTTTAGCGCATTGTTTGGCTAAATTTTCATTTTGTGTATCTATTTTTGATGAATTAGATACACAACATTATTTGTGTATCTAGAGCGATACATAAATTCTTGTTTATGTGGACTTATATTAGCTTAGCGTCGGCCTGAAGGCCGACCTACAAAAAACCCTCTTTAAGTTTTATGTGGGTTAGCCTCGCCGTGCCCAACAGATTGATATTAAATAAGAGGGTATGAGGCCAACGCGGAAGTAAAAATAACCCACGAAAATATTCTTTATTTAAAGAGTTTGAAATCAACCTAGCTACGTTGAAACAAAAAATAACTCACTTCACCCGCTGTTTTTTCTTTAAGTTGCTGCCAGTTTTCAGGTAATTCAGGTAATGACTGCCGTTTTTCAATTTCCAGGTACAGCATGGCGTTATCTGACAACCAGCCATTTTCTTCTAATAACGGCACAACTTTTCCCATAAAATCTAAATGATACGGCGGATCAAGAAAAACTAAATCATACGGTTGTGCGCTATTGTTTAAGAACTTCACTCCATCCATTTGTAAAACTTCGGCTTTGTCATTGCTGTTTAATAAATCCAGGTGCTCTTGCAATGTCAGGGTCACTTTTTTATGACTATCGACAAAGGTGGTAAAAGCGGCACCTCGTGATAATGCTTCTAATCCAAGTGCACCACTACCGGCAAATAAATCCAGGCACCGCGCTCCATTAATCATGGGCGCTAACCAGTTAAAAATTGTTTCACGAACACGATCCGGTGTTGGTCTTAAATTAGGCGCATCGGGAAAACGAAGTTTACGTCCTCTCCATTCTCCACCAATAATACGAAGTTGATTTGAGCCTTTTGCCATTATGCTATAACTTTATTCTTCTACTTTAGTGTTTTAATTAATATTTTAGTGTTTTTAATTAATATTTTAGTGTACTTAATCAATACGGCTGCCAACAGTAACAGTTAACATTTTATCTGGATTGATACGGCGCTTTAATGTTTCCTTAATCTGCGACAATGTTATTGCTTCAATATGTGAATTAAAATCTTTTAAATAAGTTAATGGCAAATTATAAAAACCGATCATAGATAAATAACCTGAAATATCACTATTACTGTCAATACGTAATGGGAACCCCCCGGTAATATTTTTCTTGGCGTGTATTAGTTCTTTTTCGGTTGGACCATTCTCAATATAGTTATTCAATGTTTCTTTTAATACTTTCAATGCTTCATCAGTTTGATGATTACTTGTTTGCAAGCCAATAGTAAAAGGGCCTCGCTTCATCATAGGAACAAAATAACTATAACTGCTGTAGGCTAAGCCTCGCTCCTCACGAATCTCCTTCATTATTCTTGAACCAAAACCACTACCACCCAGGATATGATTTGCAACATACAGAGTGAAGTAATCTTTATCTTTACGATATATACCAGGTTGCCCCATAATGATATGTGTTTGTGAAGAAGGGAATTCATGATGCATTGCAGACGCCATTTGCAAATCTTTTACTGCCAGTATCGCTGATGCAGTTTTACCCTCAGGCAATTTTCCTATGATTTGTTCCGCTAAAAACTCTGCTTTTTTTCTATCAACATCGCCAACAATAGTGACTAACGCATTTTTCGCTACATAATACTCTTCATAAAATGCCATCAAATCATTACGACTTAATGTCTTGACACTTTCTTCCGTACCAATGCCTGGCAACGCATAAGGATGATCTTTATATAACCCCTTATAAAAAGTTTCACTGGCAATCGTGCCCGGTGATTGTTTACGACTTTCAAAACTGATTAAACGCTGTTTGCGTACACGTTCAAGTTCTTTTTCATCAAAGGTAGGAGCATTTATGATTGCTTGCATGGTTGCTATTGATTTAGCTAACCATTTTTCATCTGTTAACGATCTTAAACTTATTTCAGCATTATCTTTTGACGCACTTGCACCAAAACGTGCACCAACGCTGTCAAAACGTTCTGAAATATCATCTACGCTTAAAGTATTGCCATCTAATATTGCGCCATGACTCATTAAACTACTTGTTAAACTGGCGAGCCCGGGGTTATTACCATTGTGTGCACTACCGGCATCAAACACAGCTTTAATATCAAGCATGGGTAATTCTGGTGCATAAACATATAAAACTCTTACACCATTACTCGTTTTCCATTCTTTAATATCGACTGTTTTGTGATTAGTTAATTCAACTTCTTTTTTATCACAACCTGATAAAGTAAAAACTGAAACCATAAGTAGCACTGATACAACTAAAAAACTTTTATTCATTCCCAACATTTTTATACTCTTCTAAAATTCTTAAAGGTTATTTTGTTAAACGAAAAAATTAATGACGACCAGCAGGTCCAGCACGACGTTTTTTTGCCGTTAATGGTTGAGGATCTAATACCGCAACAGTCAACGTATCTTTAACAAGATATTTTTTTGCTACCTGTCTGATTTGTTCTGCTGTTACCTGACGAATACGTTTGGTATAAACATCGTTTAACTTCCAGTCCAGCCCGACTGTTTCTAATATACCAATTTGCATAGCCTGATAAAAAACTGAATCTTTTTCATAGACTTTTTCTGCAATCGTTTGCGCTTTAATGCGTTCAAGTTCTATGTCGCTCACCAATTCAGTTTTCACTTTATCAATTTCTTTATTGATCGCCTCTTCAAGCTGTTTAACGCTATAACCTGCTGCCGGCGTACCATCAATTAAGAACAGCTCATCTAAACGTGAAAATATACCGTAGCCGGTATCTGCACTGACTGCAATTTGTTGCTTACGCACTAACGATTTAGAAAAACGCGAACTGCTGCCACCACTTAATACATAAGCTAATACATCTAGGGCGTAAGGTTCCCAGTCTTCTTTTGCTGTTTTGTATGAAGGTACTTTATAGCCCATTAACATATACGGTAAACGAGCCGGTGCTTTTACGGTTATACGACGCTCACCTTTTTGTTCTGCATCCAAACGAGGTTTTATTGATGCAATGGTTGAGGGTTTAATATCGGCAAAATATTTTTTAGCCAGTTCAAATACATCGGCGGCATTAACATCACCTACGACAACAATCGTTGCATTGTTTGGCGCATAATATTTTTCATACCAGGCTCTTAAATCTTCTACCTGTAAATTTTCTAAATCATTCATCCAGCCGATAATCGGTTGGTGATAAGGATTGTTGGTATAGGCCGTGGCATAAAATTGTTCTGAAGTTAAAGCCGTCGCTTTGTCTTCTGTTCGCATACGGCGTTCTTCCATTACTACTGCTAACTCTTTTTTGAATTCTTCTTCCGGCAGTGTCAGGTTACGCATACGATCAGCTTCCATTTCAAAACTGACTTTTAAGCGACTTTTTTCTAACTGCTGAAAGTAAGCAGTAAAATCTTTGCCGGTAAAGGCATTTTCACGGCCACCATTTTCGGCAATAATGCGTGAAAATTCACCGGTTGGATATTTTTTAGTGCCTTTGAACATCATGTGTTCTAAAACGTGTGAGACACCGGTAATACCACTGTACTCATAACTGGAACCTACTTTGTACCAAATCTGAGAGACCACAATCGGCGCACGATGATCTTCTTTAACCAGCACTTTCATGCCGTTCGCCATTTTAAATTCATGTACTTCTGACGAAGCACTAGCCCAGCTCCCAGCCATCGCACTAGCCAGATATAACGCCACAAAACCCAATAACCGTATTCTCATTCAATCTTTTCCTTATTACATATGCTTAAATTTACCTCGTCATTGCGAGGAAGTATTGAAAAACGTTAGTTTTTCAATGCTGACGTGGCAATCTCAAACTCAGAGAGTCCATCGTGAGGTTGCCGCAGTCATTATCATTCCCTCGCAATGACGGGGGGAGCAGTAAATGCTAGAATAACTTTTTATTTAACCTATTTCATAGCAATTTCTACGACCTACAAATCAATGTTTAGTTTCCGAAAATCAGAAAAAACAAAAAAATCTCAATCTGAAGAAGTCTCTAAAAATACTTCTGACGAGCAAACTCAAGCCACAGATCAAGCTGCCGGGGTTTTTTCCCGACTCAAACAGGGATTAAGCCGTACCAGGCATGGTTTAACCGACGGTTTGGCCAATGTCGTGCTTGGCGCAAAAACCATGGATGATGATTTAATGGAGCAAATTGAGGATCTCCTGATCTCAGCTGATCTTGGTATTGATGCAACAACACGTATAAGTCAGAACTTGCTACAAAAAATCTCTCGAAATGAACTCAAAGATCCTCAGGCATTGTTCGCATCTTTGCATGATGAAATGCGAGCGATTCTTACTCCATCTGAAAAACCCTTAATTATTCCAAAACAAGACTCTCCCTTTGTTATTCTTGTTGTGGGTATTAATGGTGCTGGTAAAACAACCACTATTGGTAAAATGGCCAAGCGACTGCAAAATGAAGGCAAATCGGTCATGTTAGCGGCCGGTGATACCTTTCGTGCTGCTGCAGTTGAGCAGCTGCAGGTTTGGGGAGAACGTAATAATATTCCTGTGGTAGCACAGCACGATGGTGCTGATAGTGCTTCTGTTATTTACGATGCACTGGAATCTGCCCGTTCAAAAAATATTGATGTTCTCATTGCCGATACAGCGGGGCGTTTACATACCCAAACTAACTTGATGGAAGAGCTGAAAAAAGTAAAACGGGTCATGTCTAAAATTGATGAGGCTGCACCACATGAAGTCATGCTAGTTCTTGATGCGGGCACCGGACAAAATGCGCTAAATCAAGCAGAACAATTTCATAAAACAATGCAACTCACCGGAATAAGTCTCACCAAGCTTGACGGTACAGCGAAAGGCGGTGTTATTTTTGCCATTGCCCATAAACTTGGTTTACCCATACGCTTTATCGGCGTCGGTGAAGCTATAGATGACCTACGTGTTTTTCAAGCCAAAGATTTCGTTGATGCCTTGTTTGATAAAAACGACTAAATGACTTTAAAATCTTAACGCAAAGACGCAAAGGCGCTGAGAACGCAAAGTTTTTTAATTCAAAAAAACCATGAATAGAATCTTTAAGCAGATAATATTCTGCAAATCAAAATCCAAAAATATATTTTTTCTTGCTTTGCGCCCTCTGCGCGCCCTGAGTTTTGTTGCAAACAATGCGAAGAAGTACTCTTGGGGTGTCTTAGCGCCTTTGCGTTAAAAATGTTTTTTATTTGACTCAAGCACTGTGCTCTTTACCCTGTGTGTGGTAAAAATAAGATCTAATAATAATTAACTAAAATAGACCTATGATTCATTTCGTTAATGCCAGTAAACGCTATAGCAGCGGCTTTGATGCGCTGCAAAATGTGAGTTTTCACATGGCTCCGGGAGAAATGGCTTTTTTAACCGGCCACTCTGGCGCAGGCAAAAGTTCTTTGCTTAAACTCATCGCGTTATTAGAACGATCAAGCCGTGGTCAGGTTATTGTGAATAATCAAAATCTGGCAAAAGTCCCACGCCGCCGTATCCCTTATTTTCGTCGTAACATCGGCATTATTTTTCAAGACCATCAACTTCTATTTGATCGCACCGTTCACGATAATGTCGCACTGCCTTTAATTATTGCCGGATTTTCACATAAAGATATTGGTAAACGTGTTCGTGCCGCTCTCGACAAGGTGGGATTGCTCGGTAAAGAAAAAAAATATCCCATCACTTTATCCGGTGGTGAACAACAACGTGTCGGTATCGCCCGCGCTGTTGTTAACAAGCCAGCTCTTATTCTTGCCGATGAACCTACCGGTAATTTAGACCCTGAACTTTCAGCTGAAATTATGAATTTATTTCAGGATTTTAGTGATGTCGGTGTCACCGTTTTAGTCGCAACACATGACATTGCATTAATATCGCAATTACCTTATCGCACGCTTACGCTTAAAGATGGCAAACTCATTAATGACTCTCAGCCAGCGCCATTATGAATAACAATAAAAGAAAGCGTGAGACACTAAACCAGCCCGGTTTCATCACTTTATTACGCTCTTATTTCCTGCGACACGCACAGGTATTTTTTTACAGCCTTGGTCAACTTAGCCGTGTACCCATTTCGACCTTAATGACCTGTATGGTTATCGGTATTGCATTAGCCTTACCCATGGGACTGCATACCTTATTAAAAAATGCACAACAACTTAGTGGTGGCTGGGAAAGTACTGCACAAATTTCTGTTTTTCTTAAAAAGAAAATTACCGCTTCCCAAGCACAAAAAATACAATCTGATATTCAACATTGGCCAGATGTCATTTCGGTACATTACATAAGTCGTGAACGCGCACTAAAAGAATTTCAGGCTCTCTCTGGTTTTGGTGATGCATTAAAGGCATTAAATACCAACCCATTACCCTCAGTTTTAATTGTTAAACCAAAATTGTCATCTAGTAAAAACGAACAAGCGACTCAACAATTATTAAATAAACTTCGCAATCTGAAACAAACAGATAAAGCGCAACTCGATATGCAATGGGTACGCCGACTCTATGCAATTATGAATATTGTTGAACGCGGTGTACTCATCCTAGGCTTTTTACTCGCCCTGGCCGTTTTACTTGTGGTCGGTAATACCATTCGCTTAGCGATTCAAAATCGTCGCAAAGAAATTGTCGTCATGAAACTCATCGGTGGAACGGATGCCTTTATTCGCCGCCCCTTTCTCTATACCGGTTTCTGGTATGGCCTGTTTGGCGGCATTATTGCCTGGATGCTGGTCAGCTTTACCATACTCAGCATTAGCACACCGATTGAAAAATTAACAACTCTTTATCAAAACCAGTTTGAGCTCAGCGGCATGTCTTTTTTAACTACTTTATCTCTACTTTGTATTAGCATTCTCTTAGGTTTAGTGGGTTCGTGGTTTGCTGTAGGACGCCATTTACGTGAAATAGAGCCCGAGTAAAAACATAAAATTAAACAAATACTTACTGACTATTTAATTCCAAAGACTTTAAAATAGATTAAACTTTAGCGATAGTATTATTGATAAAAGTCGCATCGGCAGATTCAAATATCGACAATAATTAATTAATGACTTATTGATAGAAACGATTAAACGTATGACTGAAATAAAAACCCGTATCCTTGTAGTAGACGGTTCAACCGTATCTCGTCAAATCTTGTCGCGTATTTTAAAAGAAGAAATGACTGATATTGAGGTCGATAATTGTGAGACGGGTGCAGAAGCACTGCAGAAGATTCAGGAAAAAGATTACAATTTAATCACAACGGCACTGATGTTACCCGATGTTGATGGTTTAGCTTTGTGCCGTGATATTCGTGCCTCAAACTCACACAAGTACACTCCTGTTATTGTCGTCTCAGGTGATGCCGATGAACGACTTTTACAAGAAGGCTTTAAATCAGGTGTAACTGATTATTTCGATAAATCATTTGGTTACAAGGCCTTTGGTGATTTCATAAAATCCTTTATCCAACGGAATTCCAATATCGTCGGACATGTATTATTCATTGAAGACAGCAAGACTGCTGCCGCTGTTATTTGCAAGATTTTAGAAAAACATGGCTTAAAGGTCACCCATACTGACTCCGCAGAAACTGCGATAAATATGCTTGAGATACAGCATAATAATGATGATATTCCTGATCCGTTTGATCTTGTGATTACGGATTTTTACCTCAAGGGTGAACTCACTGGCGGCGATTTACTTTACGCTATTCGTGCTCGATTCCATTATTCGCAGCAGGAATTACCCGTTTTGGTCATCACCAGTAATGACGATCAAAAAACGCAAGTTGAAGTATTTCATGCTGGCGGCAACGACTTCGTTACCAAACCAATAATAGAAGAAGTTATCATGGCGAGAATTCGCCTGCTATTATTAATACGTCACCAATTTGAAGCTTTGAAGAAACAAGCTGAGAGCATGCGCTGGATTGCCTCCACAGATAGCTTGACCGGTGTCCGCAGCAAACGCTACCTGGTCGATAATGGTGAAGAATTCATACAAAATAGTGCTAATCAACCTGTATGGGCCATGCTGATCGATATCGATTTCTTTAAAAATATCAACGATACCCTTGGTCATATTACCGGTGACCACGTTTTAGCTGAACTGGGTACTAAATTGAACCAAACCTTCCCCAACGACATGGTAGTACGCTTTGGTGGTGAAGAATTTTCCGTGCTCATACTGAATCAAACTCAGGAAGAAGCGCTGCAAAAAGCCGAAACATTACGTCAGGATATCAAAAAACTGAAAACTGCTAATATCGAGCTTACAATAAGTATCGGTCTCGCCAGTATGCAAGATCACCCTGATAGTAACCTGACTCAAATCCTCGCATTAGCAGATAAAGCCCTCTATTACTCCAAGGAAAACGGCCGAAACCGTGTCTCCATTAACCTCTCAGATGGCATCAAATTATCCCCATTACATAAAAATTAGCTGTAACACCCTTACAAACAATATAATTATTCTATTTAAATCAATAGTTTACAACGTTTAACAATTTGAACTTATTCAGATGTTGGCACTCTAAGGCTGTGAGTGCTAATATTGGTTAGTGCTAATATTCATTGATAAAAAACCAAGGGGTTAGTCATGAGCAAGAGCCTTCAATTACAGTTTACATTAGCTTCAGGTAGCCTGGAGTCTTACTTAGCAGCTGCACGTAATATCCCGATTCTGTCTGCTGAAGAAGAGCGTGAGCTCGCAGTACAGTTACAAGATCATGGCGATCTTGAAGCGGCTCAAAAACTGGTTTTATCACACCTTCGCTTTGTTGCTCACGTAGCCCGCAGTTACAGCGGTTACGGTTTGGCACTGGCTGACCTGGTACAGGAAGGTAATATTGGTTTGATGAAAGCCGTTAAACGCTTTGATCCAACCGTTGGTGTGCGTTTAATCTCATTTGCAGTTTACTGGATTCGTGCAGAAATTCATGAGTTCATCTTACGTAATTGGCGTATTGTTAAAGTTGCAACCACTAAAGCACAGCGTAAATTATTTTTTAACCTTCGCCGTAAAAAGAAACAGCTGGGTTGGTTTAGCGACGCTGAAGTGGGTTCTGTTGCCGAAGACTTAGGTGTGAAACGCACCGACGTATTGGAAATGGAAAAACGTTTAAGCGGTATGGATATCGGTTTTGATGGCCCGGATGACAATGATGAAAATATCTCACCGGCACCAGCAAACTATCTGGAAGATACCAGCCTTGAACCTGCTCGTTTAGTCGAACAATCTGACTGGACTGAAAATCAGGAGACACTGTTATATACTGCGTTGAAAGATTTAGATGATAGAAGCCGCGATATTCTGCAGCAACGTTGGTTGTCTGATAATAAATCAACCTTACACCAGTTAGCAGATAAGTATGGTATTTCAGCAGAACGTATTCGACAGCTTGAAAATAATGCCATTAAAAAATTAAGAAATGTCATTGGTGAAGCCGCCGCTTAATATACAGCAGCGACATAATATAAAAAGCCTCTTTAGTTTAAAGAGGCTTTTTTTTTGAGCCTTATATAATGCTAACCTGAAAACATCTGCAATCCCCTGCTATATTCTGTATACTTTTTTCTCCATCAAATAATTATAAAAGCTGAAATAAAATGATATATCCTCGTATTGCTGTGCTTCTCTCTTTCTTAATATCTTTTATCTCATTACCATCTTTCGCAGAAGATGGACTTTGGCATGATGTTAAGAGTGATTACGATGAATTTTATTCATCAGATCGTTTTATCCGCATGGGCATAATGTTTGCCGGTGGCGCAGTACTCGCCAATACTGATATGGATCAAAAATTTCAGGATCAATATGCAGGCAAGCTCTTTTCAGTCAATGATTCTTTTAACGCTAAACAATTTGGTGAAGGAAAAATCTTTATTCCACTTTCACTTATTTCTGCGGGTATTGGTCATTGGTTAAATGATGGAACTGAACTCACCGGTATAGGTAAATGGGGCGAGCGAACTGCACGCGCATACTTTGTAGGTGGTCCAACTGTTTTAGTAACACAGATGCTTACAGGTGCATCTCGTCCAAGTGAAGACAAACAAATATCCGATTGGAAACCCTTTAACGATTCAAATGGTGTAAGTGGCCATGCCTTTATAGGATCCGTACCCTTTTTAACTATTGCTTATATGAATAACGACAACGCGTTAATTAAATACAGTGCGTATCTTGCATCTACCTTAGCCGCAGCATCACGCATCAATGATAATCAACATTATTTATCACAAGCTATATTAGGCTGGTATCTTGGCTGGGAATCGGTTGATTCAGTTTATAGCGTCGACTCAAAGAAAACTAACAATATCGCAGTGCGCCCTGTTATTGGAACTGATAGCTATGGTATTCAAGTTAGCATACTGTGGTAATTGAATAAGAAGAAAATTATTATCTATGCGACTACTCTTCTTTATTATCACCTTCTTTTTCATCAAGCTCATTTAATGATGATTCCACTCGTACCTCTTCTGTTTTTAATGATTGCTTTAATTTATACATTTCATTTTTTACGCGCTGTTCGCCTTCTTTCTTACCACCCTCATACATTGAGGAAAATTCGCTCATCATATTTTCAATGGTTTCAAGTGAATCGGTTAGCCTTTTTTGCAGTGAAGCATTATCGAGACATAAAGCATCATTTTCTTTTTTTAGTTTGATTTCCGTTGATTCTTTACTATTATCTGAATCCTTTTCAGCTTTTAATGCCAGCAGGCGTACATAATTATTAACAAGTGAATTTATGTCTTCTGTAGTTAGTTTTAATAAACTTATGTCTTTAGTTATAGAAACTTTAATCAAACGATCATAAATCTTCCTTTCATCTTTAACTAAAGTTTCAACATTAAAATCTATTTTATTTTTTCCCAGCTCCAGTTCATTTTTGAAATAATTTACTAACTGATCTCGGTGTGCAGGAATCATGGCTTTAATACGGTGGATTAATTCTTTAGTTGTTCTACCGTCTTTTTTAACGCCAATAAAAAAATATATAACCCAACCGATAACAACCAGAAGTAATACACCGCCTAGTTCAGCAAATATTATTGTAAAACTTAATAGTGAATCGCTCATTCTGACTTTATTCCTTAGGTTTTTCTTCTTTTACTTCTTCTTCCGAAATATTGTCATTATCCATTTCTCCAGATAAAGCTTTAGCCAGTTTTTCTTTACGGCGTTTTATAAATATATATCCACCGACAAACGAACCTATTAAAAGTACGTTGCCAATAACTATAGATGTAATTATTAATGTCCAGTTTATTTTAGATTCTTTTTTTACTTCTTCTTTTATTGTTTCTTCTTTTTTATGAGCTGACTCTTTCTTCTTAGGATGTGCATTTTTTTCTTTCTTATCCATGAGTTCTTTTTTATGCGGCGTTTCTTTTTCTACATATAGTTTTAATTTGTGTGAAGCTTCTTTCTCACTCAGCACTTTATTAAAACTCATTGAAATTGCTTTACCATCTGCTCTAGTCGCATCAACATTTAATGTGAACATTGTTTCATGGAACTGCTTGTCCACATCTACTGTCCAGCTATTATTATGCCGCATTAATTCATGTTTACTTTTATCATTTAATATTACATGTATTTTTATCGATGACGGCCTTAATAGATTGGCATACGGCGTTACCTTAATTTGATATTTTCCGTGATCTTCAGAAACCTTTATCTCCGCAGGTGTTGCATACACTTTAATTTGATGACGCACTTCTCGCTGTACTGTTGGACTTTTAGCCTGGATAACCAGCTCATGATTTCCTTCTTTAAATATAGGTGCGAGTTGTACAACATAGCTATACTCATCCTCTTTACTTTTTTCAAGAGGGTATTCTCTTGCTGCCGATCCTTCGGTATTTCTTTTTAACAGAAATTTAAATTTTGATAAAAGACGTTGATCGGTTAATGGTTTTTCGTCTTCCTCTAAATATGTATTTATCTTTAAAATATCGCCCAACATTAAATAACCTGGTAGCTCATTCAGTTTTAGCTTAAGATTTGTTGCAACAACAACACGATTATTTTCATCAGTCGGCGCCATTATCTTCCATTGCCCTTGTTGCGGTTTTTTTATGGTAATCAAATCAAAACCATCATCACTAAACCATTTAACCTGTTCTGTATGTGTCTTTTCACTCCATGTTCTTTTAGCTGGCATCACAATTGTAGTGGGATGTGCTTTATCATTGTTAAACACTAACAATGTCATATCGTTGATACTTGCATCAACATTAAAGCGATTATCTTTTAAAGGAATGGTATCGAGATTTACAGACTGCTCAAGCATTTGTAAAAAGAGCTTTTGTAATTCATTTGCGTTTTTTACCTTTTTATATAATCCATCGGTATAGGCCGATAATGTACTTAATAAACTTTCATCAACATCATCAGACAAAGCAATGGTATGAATACGTACTTGTGCTTTTTCCAGTCGGGGTAAAAGCTCTTTTAAAATTCTTTTTCGTGACGCTTTATTTAATTTTTCATCCTTACTAATATCAACATGACCATCCGTCAAAATTATAAGGTTGCGTTTATAACGCGGGTCGGGAGTTTTCCAGTCAAAACTAACGTTACGCATCGCCCCTTCAATATTGGTAAATAAACCTGCTGAATTTATTTTTTTTGATTGCTGACGTGCAAGTTCACGCCAGGCATCGTTCACACTACCTACCTTAACTGCCATGTTAACTTGCTTACCAAAATTCCAAATCCCTGCGCGTGATCCTTGAGGGATTAATCCGGCTAATAATCGTATTGCGGGACGACGTAAATTATCGGGATCGGTTTTTTTCATACTTCCCGAAATATCGACAAGCACTCGCAAATCGGTGATTTTTTTTATTCTGGTTTTTTTTGATAATGCAGATTTAGCAGGTTGCTCATGCCCAGCATCATTACTTGCATGTGCGGGCAGCACTAACATCAAACTTAGGAAGAAAATTACAGTCCTCTTTTGACTTACAACACAACGAGTTAACACGGTGAGATTACTTTTCACGTTAGAACTGCTCCTTGAACCATAAGGGTATAAAAGCTTCATTTAAAAATGGCATAAATTCAATAAAAGCAAAGACTCATGAGTCTTTCCTGGAATATAGGTGAGATTATGAGTTTAATGCTTGTCAAATTTACCCATATACCACATCAATATCACGGGGAATGTACGGTAGCGACATTAATTCCCCCTTAAACGAAAAAAGGCCGCTACATCTATATGTAGCGACCCTTTATCATTTTATCTTTAACTAAATAGCAGTTTAGCCAAAGAAAACAACCGATAAAAAACTTAACCAGGAAACAGTTATCAATACAATGATAATTGCCATTGGGAAATTCTGAAAACTAAACATATCTTTCATTGGGATAACCTCAAATCTTATTAATGCTCTAACTAATTTAGTGAATTCTAATGTACCTGCAAAATAACATCAATCCGTTTAATCTATATTCTTATCAAAATATAGACTACTTATCTGAACCCTGCTTTTTAGCCGTCTCTTCAGGGTTGCGGGTAGGAATACGGATATCGTCATCATCCATCAAAATACGGTATGCCGGCCCCTCCATATCATCAAACTGACCCGTTTTCACTGCCCAGAGAAAACCCCAAATTGCCACGCCGAGCGCCAGCAAACCCAAAGGTATTAGTAAATAAAGTATTTCCATATGCTGATTATACGTGGTCTCCGAGCTATATCGAACTAATAATGTAGGTCGGCCTTTAGGCCGACAAAACTACCAGCACGAATCATATTAAATAAGAGCACAAAACATAAATTTATATGATTTTAAATTTTGGCTTTGGTTGATTAACCTGTCAAAGCGTCAGCCTGAAGGCCGACCTACAAATCAACAGATTTATTCAGACGTAACGCATTCAGCACGACCACCAACGAACTGGCTGACATACCAATGGCCGCCATCCATGGCGCAATATAGCCCATTGAGGCTAATGGTAATGCCATTAGATTATAAACCAGCGCCCAACCCAGATTCTGATATACCACATTCACGCTGCGCTTCGCCATTTTTATGGCATCAACCAGGTGAGGGAGATGTTCTGATAACAACACCATATCTGAACTGGCCTGCGCCAGTTGAGTACCGCCACCCATGGCAATAGACACCTGAGCTGTTGCAAGTACCGGTGCATCATTTACACCGTCACCGATCATTGCTACGACTGCACCTTGATTTTGTAATTCCTGAATAATCTCGAGCTTGTCTTCAGGTTTCATACTATGCCGTGAGTTATCTATGCCTAGTTGCCCTGCGATATAAGAAACCGCCGTTTCATTGTCTCCACTCACCAGCCAAATCTTTTTGCCCAACGCCTTCAGAGCCTGAATAGATTCAGCTGCTTCTTCTCGCAATTCATCACTAAGGTAAAACACTGCTAAAAGTTCTTTTTCGTTTGCCAAATAAATTTCTGTAGCGTGTTCTGGCTTATGCTCAAGCAAAGCATTATTTTCCAAATTATCCATGACATCACTTACAAATGAAGAACAGCCCAGCCGATAACGAACACCGTCGATTAATCCCGTTACACCTTGTCCGGAAATTGCTTCTATATCTTTGCTTGTGAACGATTCAGAACTTAATTCATTTTGTAAAAAAACTTTAGCAACCGGGTGTTCTGAACCCACTTCAAGTGCTGCTGCAATATTCAAACTAAACTGCTCATCAATGTCACTGGGAATAATAATTTTTTCTAACGCAAGTCGGCCTTTTGTTAGTGTTCCTGTTTTATCGAACACCACATGTGTGACTTTCGCCAGTGTTTCCAGTGCATGGCCGCGTGTCGTCAGGACACCCAGGCGGGTTAATGTTCCGGTAGCCGCAGTCATCGCTGCGGGTGTTGCTAAGGACAATGCACAAGGACAGGTGACAACCAACAAAGACAATGCGATCCAGAACGCTTGATCCGGTTCATGTTGCCACCACCAAAAATAAACGGCCGTTACTAATACCAACAAGAAAGCAACAAAGACACCGGCTACTTTATCTGCCATTTTAGCAATACTGGGTTTTTCTGTTTGCGCACGATCAAGCAAACGTTGTATTGAGGCAAGTACGGTATCTTCGCCTATCTTTTGTACTTCAATCAGCAACGGGCTTTCAATGTTAACCGTGCCACCAATTACTTTTTCTGTCACTGTCTTTGCTAACGGATAACTCTCACCGGTTAACAATGATTCATCAATGCTACTTCTTCCTTCTAAAATAACACCATCGGCAGGAATACTATCACCCGGTTTTATTCGAACTTTATCTCCAATCACTAACTCTGTTACCGCAATCGTTTCGTCACCTTCATCGGTAACACGTGTTGCCATCGCCGGTAAAAGTTTCACTAACTCTTCTGCCGCTTGTCCCGCTTTTTGCCGTGCCCCCATTTCCAGGAAACGACCGGCCAGCAGGAAAAAAGTAAACATGGTGACAGAATCAAAATACACTTCGCCACTACGCATTACCGTTGCCCAGCAACTTGCTGCGTAAGCTAAACCAATGGCAAGCGAAACGGGTACATCCATACCTAACTGACGAACTTTGAGATCTCGCCACGCTGAACTAAAGAAACTTCGCGCTGAATAAAAAACAACAGGGGTTGCAATAACTAAACTAACCCAACGCATAAAGTTTTCAAGGCTGGCATCCATGCCAGAGTAATCACCGGCATAAAGAGCAACGGCGAGCATCATAACTTGTGCTGCACCTAAGCCTGCAATAGCTAAACGTTTGAGTGCAACGGAACGTTCTTTTTTATAAACAGCTTCTTGCCGGCTCGCATCAAAGGGATGTGCAAGATAACCAATAGCAGCAATCGCCTGTAATATATCGCTAAGTTTAATCTGTTCATTATCCCAACGAACACGTGCGCGATGTGTTGAATAATTAACTCGAAACTCAACCACACCAGGTAATGCACTAATATGACGTTCGTTTAACCAGACACATGCAGCACAAACAATGCCCTCCAAAATAAGCGAAGCTTGTTTTATATTTTTATCATCAGTGCTGACAAATGTTTTTTGTAATTCAGGTTTGTCGTATAAGGTGAGTTCTTGTAAAACCTCAGGAATGGCCGCACGTGCAGTGGGTGAAGTTTCGGTACGATGCTGATAAAAACCGGTAAGGCCACCATCAACAATGGCTTTTGCCACTGCCTGACAACCAGGGCAACACATGGCACGCTCTTGCCCGTCTATTTCTACAAGATAAGAACTGTTTTTAGGGACAGGTAGGCCGCAGTGGAAGCATTCTTGCTCATTATTACCTGTCATACTTTATCCTGTTAATAAAATAATTATTTACCGCAGAGACACCCCAAGACTACTTCTTTATATTATTTGCAACAATACTCAGGGTGCACAGAGGGCGAAAAATAAAATATGTTTTAAAATCTTGTGTTCTCTGCGGTAAAAATATTTTTAAGAATCAACGGCTATTTTTCATTGACTACTGTTTTAGCTCGCACTTCGTGAGAGTCTTTATCTTTATGAATTCTTAAAATCAAATCCCAGTTACCCGGTTGTGTCAAAGTAATGCTTTGCTGGTAAATACCCGGTTCAATTTCCTGCATGGTGAAACTTTTATCTGATTTACTATCTGCCGGTCTTAAAAATATCCCGCTAACTTTTGCATTCTTCACAACTTGATTTGTATTGGTTTTAATTTCAACTCTAAAAATGGCAGGCTTATTAACAACGGCTTCACCTAACCAACCTTTTTTAATTGTCCAGTTAAGTGTTTTTTGAGTTTCAAAACGTTTTACATAATCATTATATTGGTTTTGTTTTTGATGATAATCATGACTTACCGTACCAGGAAAATGTGAACTTACTTTTCCACCAGATCGTGGTGCAGGCAATAATAACCTGGCAACACTACTGTCCATACCTTTTGTTGCAAACATAATAAAAAATGAATCCATAATAATCAGGATTACAAAAAATAAAACAATTGCTGCTGGCGCCCAGTGAAAACCAAAACCCTCTTTACCAGCCTTGCGGCGAGCATCGCGCTGTGAAGTTATAATAGCTAATACATAGACGCTAACCAAATACAGCGCGATATGAATAGCAAAAACATCTGCACCAGGCCAGTTAAAAATTGAAATCGGAACATAGATCGCGGTAACAGTAAAAGCCATAACGGTGGCTACCATTTTTCCGGACATATTACTTACGCTGTACAACACAATAAATACAGTAGCAATTAAAGAAACACCACCTAACAAGGTTACTAATATATTTGTCACGTTATCTTATTTCCTATTTCTTTTTCAGTAGTCGTTCTGGCACATAAAAAACATTTTGCTGACTAACTTTTCGTTTAATTTTACTATCGACTGAATTAATAACAAAATTAAATTCAGTACGACTTTTTGATACTTTCTCTGGTGCAATTCTAACTTTAGCAATCAACTTAACACTGTGTTCGGCAGCAAGATGGATTTCGCTAAACCGTCCCATATCCAGTTCTGCACCATTGAGTCCTTCTATAGAGATAAGATATTTTGCTGGTTTGGTTGTCTTATTATTTATCTTAATATCATAACGGTTCTGTACACGGCCATCTGATAAAGTTACTGACAATGGTTGGCGAACCTGTCGCACCAGCATTTCTATATCACTTCGTGTTGCAATACTCCAAACCAGCAAAACAATTGTTGCAAGTATTGCAATGGCGTAACCAATATTTTTTGCTTTAAATAATTGAGTCTTTTTACCCTCAAGCGCATGTTCTGAAGAATATTTAATTAAACCTTGTGGAAACTTAATAGACGTCATAATGGTATTACAAGCATCAATACATAAAGCACATGAAGTACATTGATATTGCATGCCGTTTCTTATATCGATACCGGTAGGACAGACCTGTACACAATAACCACAATCAATACAGTCGCCGACTTCTGCATTATCACGCTCAGCAGAAGTCATTAATCCTTTTTTAGGTTTCAGTCTTCCTTTCTCACGCTCACCACGGCTTTCATCATATGCAACAATCAAGGTATCCGAATCAAACATCACCGCTTGAAAACGTGCATAGGGGCACATATAGGTACACACTTGTTCGCGTGCCATTCCTGCCATTACATATGTTGTCATGGCTAAGAATAATGTTGTTGCATAAGCCGCAAAAGGTGCATCACCGGTGAATATTTGTATGAAAAGTTCTGGAGCATTACCCCAATAAAGGGTAAAAGATAAGCCGGTTAAGAAAGCAACAAGCAGCCAGAGAAAATGCGTTAAACCCATTTTAATTATTTTCTCTTTACTCCAGTCAGCCTGTGCAAGTTTTATACGCGCATTACGTTCACCTTGTACCAGATGCTCGATCAATACAAAAACATCCGTCCACAAAGTTTGAAAACAAAAATAACCACAGAAAACCCTACCGGCAAGACCGGTAACAAAGAAAAGCAAAAAGGCACCGATAATAAGGAGACCAGCTAGCCAGAAAATATCTTGTGCATAAACAACAAGGTCAAAAATATAAAATCGCCTTCCATCTATATCAAACAAAATAGCTTGATCGGGACCAACTTCACGACTCCAACGTAGCCAGGGCAGAAGAAAATAAACCGAGTAGGCAAGAAGAAGTATGCCGGTTTTTATAGAACGATACCGCCCTTTAACCGAGCGCGGGAATATCTCAATCCGTTCCTGAAATAATACTTCTGGCATAGCGATAGCTAACCTGTGATACCCAATACAATTTTCATTATAAAATCTTTTTCCAGAGACTAAAAAGAGGATGTGCATTTAAAACACACATCCTCTAAATTTATTTTCTGCTCTCTTCGCAATACTTCTGCAGATAGCGAGCAGTTAGAGAACAAGGCAAAAGTTTCTGAAAAAACGGAGCTTACACGTAGTAAGTGAGTATTTTGAAGAAACTTTTAACGCCGTTATCTGGCTGCTCGCTATTTGCTGGCGCTCAACTGTTTAACGTAGAACGTTAGTATCTTAATTTCAGTTGCGTTCAAACGCTCTTTCCATGCTGGCATTTGACGCATTTTACCATTATTAACCAGGCTCATTACCGCTGCTTTTTTAGCTTCAGCGGTATCGGCGCCGTCTACATCTGCAATAGTCCAAATCTTATCTGTCAGATTAGCTGAACCCATGAATGTTTGGCCTTTCGCATCAGCACCATGACATGCAACACAACCACCCTGGCCAGTAAATACGGCTTTACCACGTTTTGCTGCTGAAGCATCAACGCTATTACCTGATAAACTTAATACATAATCTGATACATCAGAAATCTGCTTAGTGGTTAAGCTGCCTTTAAAACCAGGCATTGAACCGTTACGACCGTTAGCAATGGATTCCTGGATCTTGCTGTAGCTTCCACCCCATAACCAGGCATCATCCAATAAATTTGGATAATATCCAACTACGCCATTTCCACCTGTCTGATGACAAGCTGCACAGTTGTCTGCAAACAGAACCTTTGCTGATGAATAAGCAAAGGCACTTTTTTCTTCATCTGATGCAATTTGCTCAAATGTCGATGCATTAATATCTTCCAGATATTGTTTCTGATTCTCACGAGCATCCTGCATTTCTTTTAAGAATAATGCGCGCGTATTCCAGTGTGTGGTTGTTGTTTTGCCATCAGATGTGGTGTAGGTAATATTATTCATAATACCTTTGGTGTAAC
>JAGLTQ010000154.1 GCA_023135195.1 Gammaproteobacteria bacterium
TTAATGCGAATGGACTCAACGAATGTTACCGCTGATCTTGATACAGCAAATTTTGAGTACCAATTTAATAAGTTATCTCTTAGACGTATTGATGCTGAAATTAACAATACCTCAATTGAGAAAAAATCAGATGAGCCACTGGAGATTTTTAACAAAGTAAAAGCACAATATAATGCAAATAAACATTCTCTTGAAGGTGCAGTATTAGAAGAAAAAGCTGCCCTTGAACGAGCTAAACATGAAATCACTATAGCTCGTGCAACAAAGAGAAAACTTAAAAAACTTTTGCCTTATTATCGTAAACAGGAGGCCGCGTATTTAAAGTTAATAAAAAAAGGTCTTTTAGGAACATTGCAAGCAAGTGAAAAAACTAAAGAACGAATTGAAGCAGAGGAAGATTTAAAAGGTCAATCTAATATTATCGCAAGAGAAAAGGCGGCGGTAAAACAATCTAAACAGAAGATTGAACAGATTCATAGTGAGTATATTCGTCGATTACACTCTGAACGAGCTGAAGTAGTTGGGCAGATATCCAAGTTAAAAAATGAACTTTCAAAGCAAGGACATCGAAGTTCACTAATGCAATTGAGAGCCCCCCAAGATGGCTTTGTTAACGATCTTGCAACACACACTGTAGGCACAGTAACTCAACCAGGCACTATACTAATGACATTGGTACCAACCTCGGAGCCTGTACGTGCTGAAGTCTGGTTGTCAAATAAAGATGTTGGTTTTGTACAGCCAGGTCAAAAAGTTAAAGTCAAGTTTGTTTCATTTCAATTTCAAAAATACGGCATGTTGGATGGTGTTATAAAACATGTTGCCGCTGATGCTGCTGATAAAGATCAAAGTTTCTCAAGAGATGAACAAAATGCATTCACTTATAAAACTTTTGTTGCATTAAAAAGCCAGAAGTTAATGGTAGATGGATATTCATACGATCTTATTCCTGGAATGCAAGTTACTGCTGAAATAAAATTAGGACGACGTACGATTTTAGAATATTTACTTTCGCCAGTTAGAAAAGCTTTTCATGATGCTGGTAGAGAGAGATAATTGAATGTTAATATTATTCTGAGAACATAATATTAAGCCTAAACTTGTATGTTTAAATATGTCTTGGATGCAACGATGAAAACCTATAGACAACTGACCACGAGCAACGATGCCAGATTTATGCTCTAAAGAAAAGCGGCATGAGTCAACAAAAGATTGCAGACTCAATAGGAATCGGCGATTAGTCGTGAGTTCAAGTGATAAATATGACTCTTGATCTGATTCAACTTATTGAGGCAATGTAGTGATTAATGTTAAGCGTAATAATTAGAACTAATAAACTTCCGCAGTGTTTTGTGTTAGTTCACGCCAGTTACGTGAAGTGTTATGTTTCACAAACAAAAATTGTAATAGTTGAATACTTGGCTTATCTTTACCGTAAATGACTCAAACATTACGGAATAACTCAAAGCATGAACCGTGCTAAAGAAATGAATGATAATGCCTTTATCGAATCTTTCTTTCATCAATTTAAAACCGAAAGACTTAAAGGTCATGCGGTACATTCTGAAGAAGAACTCCGCGCGATCATTAGTAAATACATGTGCTACTACAATTACGAACTCTCACATTCATCGACTGGCTATATCTCTCCTGATGAATTTGAGTGTAGAATATTGAATTAACAATGAGGCCTGTGCAAAAGCGGGTTAGGTTCCGTTATTCCTATGCAAAAAAATCAAAAACCTTTACTTATACGCACACACCTTTGGATGCAGGTGTTACTGGCTATGGTACTAGGTGTCGGGATAGGATTATTATTATCACCATCAGGTGTTGCCCTGGTTTCAGATTCTATTGCATATGGTTTTGCACAATGGGTTGCTTTGCCTGGACAGCTATTTTTGGCTGTTATCCAGATGGTTGTCATTCCTTTGGTATTGTCATCGATTATTATTGGTATTACATCCAGTGGTGATTCAGATTTTTTGAAGAAGGTTGGTTTACGGATCACACCTTACTTCGTTATGACAACTACAATCGCAGTTGTGCTTGGAATTACATTGGCCATGTTGATAGAGCCAGGTACTTTTATTGATTCTGATTTAATACAAGCGATGGTAGGAGAAACGCCTGCTACGGTGACAGCAGCAGCTTCTGGACATGCGGACATCGGATTACCTCAACATATAGTGCAACTGATTCCTTCCAACCTGTTTAAATCACTCATCGATAAAGATATGTTTGCTATTGTTATTTATGCCATTTTCATCGGCGTGGCGATGCTGGCATTAGAAAAACGTCAAAGCAAACTTATTTTTGCTTTGCTGAGTAGTATTCAGGCGGTTACATTAAAAATAGTGAATTGGGCGATGATTATTGCACCGTTGGCTGTATTCGGTTTACTTTGCGATGTAACAATTCGTATTGGTATTGATGCCGTGTTAGGTATGTCAGTTTATGTTGCAACGGTAATACTCGGGCTTATATTGCTTTTAAGCGTTTATGTTTTAATCGTAAAGCTGGTCTCAGGAAAAAACCCAGGGGAATTTTTAAAAGCAATTCGTGAAGCACAATTGCTGGCATTTTCCACATCAAGTTCTGCAGCTGTAATGCCCCTGTCTATGAAAACAGCGCACGAAAAATTAGGTGTACGAAAATCTATTGCTCAATTTGTTGTTCCCTTAGGTGCAACGGTGAACATGGATGGTACTGCGCTTTATCAGGTTATTGCCGCGGTATTTTTAACCCAGGTCTTTGGTATTAACCTCTCAATGAGTGATTTATTGTTACTCACCGCAACCACCATTGGGGCTTCTATTGGTTCACCAAGTACACCGGGTGTCGGCATTGTTATTCTTGCGACAATTTTACAAGGCATCGGTGTGCCTGCCTCGGGTATTGCTCTTATTTTAGGCGTCGATCGAATTCTTGATATGTGTCGAACCACAGTCAATGTTAGCGGTGATCTCACTGCGTGTGTCGTAATGGATAAATGGATTGGTGAGGACATTTCACCTGCTAAGACAGCTCAACCCTTACCGGAAGTAACTTAAAATGAGTTTAGGTAATTTACATGAAATAGGCTTAGCCAGAAATAATCTCTGGACTTTATTTTTTCTTATCCTCTTTTTAAGCAGTACTCATGATGCTATTGCTTTTGATGGTGGCATGGAAAATATAAAGGAAGAGTATTGGAGCATCCAGCTGGAAAATGATTTTTTCCCTCAATCAGGTGATCGTTATTACACTCATGGAACCGAGCTATCAAGAACATTAATGGGACATCGTGAACAATGGCTTGAAGATCTCGCATCCTTTCTTTGGGTATTTGATACCGACGGAGAGTTCAATGGTGTTAATTACAGGTTAGGACAAAAGATCTTTACCCCGGATAATACAGACGCATCATCACTTGTCCTTGATGACAGGCCCTATGCAGGCTATTTATATCTTAGTGCAGCGATGCTCTCAAGCGTATCAAAGAAAAATAATACTGCTGTTGGAAATTTAATAGAACTTACTTTAGGTATTGTTGGCCCCAGTGCCCAGGCCGAAGAAACACAGACAGGTTTTCATAATTTAGTTGGTATTGATAGCCCTAAGGGCTGGGATAATCAATTAGATGACGAGTTAGCTATAGGTGTTTCTTATTCTCGATTTTGGCGGGAAATAAATTCAATGGGGTCTTTCAGCTATGGCACGACACCACATATAAATGTGGTACTTGGTAATGTCTATACTTATGCAGCGACAGGCATTATGTTTCGCTTTGGTTCGAGACTTGATAGTGATTTAGCACCACCCAATATTCGTCCAGGATTCCCGGGCTTGTCATTATTCAGACCTAAGAGTCAAAATAGCTGGTACTTTTTTGCAGGTATTGAGGGACGTGCCGTTGCCAGAAATATTTTTCTCGACGGTAATTCTTTTAACGATAGTCACAGTGTAGATAAAAACCTTTTTGTTGGAGATCTTCAATATGGCTTTGTATACCAGACAGGGAGTCTGCGTTTTTCTTTTAGTAATATGCTTAGAACAAAAGAGTTTAAAACTCAGAAAGACGAAACCAATTTTGGTGCGATTAATATTTCTTATGCTTTGTAAATTAACAATGAATTAATGTGAACTTTGTTCTATATATTCTTTCTAATTGGGCGCATGATATTAATTGAATAAAATATGTAATCAGGAGCCTACTATGAATAAAGTACTTACCTTTCTTTTGCTTTTATCAACCGTATCCTGCAGTTTACCGCAGGTTAAAAACCCAATGAACGTTAAGGCGCTTCTACCTGTTGGCTCAACGTTACGTCTTACTAAAAAAATCATTATTCCCGAAGATCGTTCTTTTATTTATATCGCCAATGGCAAAGTTGCACCACTTAAAAATTATAATACCGTTGATGTATACCTGCCACATTGCATGTTTTATTTAGATAAAGAAGCGTCCTATGAACGTCAGGTGTTGCCAGACACTTTTGAAGTAACCAACATTATTGAAATGGAAAGAGATTTTGCCATGCTCAATTCTCTGAAAGCAGTGAAAACATTTAATCGCACGGGTGGAATGATTAAAGTGGTCGCTGTTGGCGGACACGATGGTGGCCCAAGCATTGTCAAATACGCAACCATTATCAGTTTACACTCGGATAAACAAGCGCATGTAAAAAAAATAGTATGCGGTCATTGGGACGATCCTCATGAAGTTGAACCGTTAACACTTAAAGAAATGAAATCTGCATTAGGAGACCTTATTTTAATAGATAAAATCGGCAGTAATGTACGAGCTGAAAATAATTTTCGTTTATATATTTAATTTATAGGTTGAGCTTTTATTAATTATAGTGAATGGTAATTAGCAGGATACTATACTAAGTTAGTTGATTCATCACTGCCTGGGATAGCATTATGACAAGCCCATATTTTACCAAAGAAGGTATGTCTTTTTTAAAAAAACTTGAAAAGAATAATACACGTGACTGGTTTCATAAAAACAAATCAGATTATGAAGACTTAATTCGTACCCCGGCATTAAACTTCATAGATGATATGGAAAATGATGTTTCTCATCTATCACCTCATTTTTTAGCTATCACTAAAAAAGTAGGCGGTTCATTAATGCGTGTTCACAGAGATGTTCGTTTCAGTAAAGATAAATCCCCCTATAAAACGAATATTGGTATTCAATTTCGACATGAAATGGGAAAGGATGTTCATGCTCCCGGTTTTTATGTGCATGTCGAACCTGGTGAATGTTTTGTTGGAGTCGGTATTTGGCGACCAGATTCATCTACGTTAGGCAAGATACGTGATGCCATTGTTGAGAAAGATAAAATCTGGTTGGCTGCGATTAATGATAAAAACTTCAGAAAACATTTTGATTTAAGTGGAGAGTCGCTAAAAAATGGACCTCGTGGTTATGAAAAAGAACATCCACTGATAGAAGATCTTAAACGTAAAAACTTTATTGCAATATCACATTTTAGTGAAAAGAGTATGCTTGGAAAAAATGTTAAGCAAGAAGTAGTAAAGCGTTTTACTGATGCTGAACCTTACATGAAATTTTTATGTAAAGCCTTACAGTTAAGGTATTGA
>JAGLTQ010000155.1 GCA_023135195.1 Gammaproteobacteria bacterium
TTTAAGAATCCAGAGGAATTTATACTGTGCATCCAATGCTTAATATTGCCGTGCGTGCAGCGCGTGCCGGTGGTGATTTTATTTCCCGCTATGTCGATCGTGTTGACTCTCTCAACATCACAGAAAAATCACGTAATGATTTTGTTAGTGAAGTTGATAAAGGTGCTGAAAAAACCATTATCGATGTCATTCGAAAAGCCTATCCTGAACACAGCATTCTTGCAGAAGAAAGCGGTACTCATAAAGGTAATGACTACGAGTGGATTATTGACCCGCTCGATGGCACGACCAACTTCCTCTATGGATTTCCTCAATTTGCGGTGTCTATTGCAGTACGCCACAAAAATCGTATAACTCAGGGTGTTGTTTACAACCCGCTTTCTCAAGAACTTTTTAGTGCTAGCCGAGGTAACGGCGCGCAACTCAATGGTCGTCGTATACGTGTTACCCCACGAAAAAGTCTTGAAGGTGCCCTACTCGGTACCGGCATTCCTTATCGTGATGATCATATGCACTTAATAGATGACTATTTGGGCATGTTAAAAGCCATTATTCCCGGTACAGCCGGTATTCGACGTCCTGGTTCAGCAGCACTGGATCTTGCTTATGTTGCCGCAGGCCGTTTAGATGGTTTCTGGGAAATGGATCTTAATATCTGGGATATTGCTGCAGGCGTTCTTCTGGTAGAAGAAGCAGGCGGTTTAGTCGGTGATTTAAGTGGTGGTATGGATTACCTAAAAACAGGTAACATCGTTGCTGCTAATCCAAAAGTATTCAAAAGTATGCTGCAAAAAATTAAGCCTTTCGTTAAAAAATAGAGAACAATTTATAAATTCTATCTTGGATCCGCTTCGCTTGATCCAACCTACCTTAGATATTCTAGTTGTAGGTGGGTTCAAGGAGCAAAGCAACGGAACCAACAATACCCTAAGCCTCAAGTAATTCCCACTCTGAACGCTAATGATCATAACTAGCCGAAATAGTGAGAGTTGGATTAAGGACATGTCAGTTAAACTTACAGCACGTGGCATAAAGCGCCTCGAAATCACAATGCATGATGTGATGGACGGAATGGAAGATGCCGCAAGTTACATGAATTATCTCTCTGTACCCGAAACAGTAGAAATTCTCTCTATTGAACCTCCGGGCAGATCAATGCCACCTCTTCAGGAAATTCTTCAATTCAAAAAAACGGATACCTCCGAGTTAAATCAAAGTTCTAATATTGTTGAATATCTCATCCAGCGTGAACTGCAAAAAACAGCTTAAATAGCTTAAATAGCTCCTTATACCCCTATTTAAAGATTACTCATTGACCTAAAAAGATAAAACATGATATCTATATACCTCTGGTTTAAATTTAGAATTTATCTAATCTTAATGCCGCATAAATTAGGAGTGTATGGTGAAAAGACGTTTTCTCGCTTTAGCAGTACCACCCGTTGCAGTCTGCAAGTTTAGTTGTGCAGGATGTTGTGCTGCACCCATTGGTGTTTTCTGGATTGCAGGCCTTGTCAGCATAATTTATGCATTTTTTGGTGGACCCGCCGGACTTGAGAGTTTCAGTAACGGTACATTCTTACTCGGTGTGATTTTATGGGGCGTTGCAGCAACATGGGCTGCGCTTACCATTGGTGGCATTAATGCTGATGATCAATGTGATTCACAATCCAGCACATTTTGCCGTATGGTCAAACCGGCTATTGATGATAGTGACCCAATGGATGAAATAAAGAAGTTTCAATAAGAAAAAATAATAAAAAAAGCCCGCATTCATTTTATGGATGCGGGCTTTTTAATTTAAAAGAACTTAGGACTTAATCAATATACTCGCCTTCTTTATAATGATCATCCTGATCTTCACCCTCTTTTTTCACAGCCATCATACTATCTGCAGTAATATTTAAAGTAATAACCAAACTGCTTGCGACATAAATTGACGAGTAAGTACCCACCAAAATACCGATGGTTAACGCAATTGAGAAAGCGTGAATGAGTTCACCGCCAAGAAAAAACATCGCCAAGACAACAATTAATGTGGTTACCGATGTCATCATCGTGCGTGAGAGTGTTTGATTAAGGGATGCATTAATAATTGCTCGAGGTTCCTGTTTACGCATGAGTCGGAAGTTTTCACGAATACGGTCAAACACAACTATCGTATCATTTAGTGAATAACCGATAACGGCTAACACCGCTGCTAATACCGTTAAGTCAAAATCAAACTGGAAGAATGAAAATATCCCCATGGTAATAACGACGTCGTGAATCAACGCAGCAATTGAACCTAATGCAAAACGATATTCAAAACGTGCCATTACGTAGACAAGGATGAAACCCAAAGCGATCAACATGGCTAAACCACCATCATCACGTAGTTCATCACCTACTTGTGGGCCAACAAATTCTTGTCGACGCATAATGACATCCGCATCATCTTCTTTTAACGCAGTAAGAATTTTATCGCCTAGTGATTGTGATGAGGTATTTTCACGTGGCGCTAAACGAACCAGAACATCTTTTGATGAACCAAAGTTTTGCACGATGGCATCTTCAAAGCCATCGCTCTTAAGTCGGTGTCTGATTTTGGTTAAATCCGCACTTTCCGGGTAAGCGACTTCTATTAGAGTACCGCCAGTAAAATCTAAACCAAAGTTCAAACCTTTTACAACTAAAGAAAAAATGGCAGCGATAATAAGAATAGCTGAAAATGCCAAAGCAATTTTTCGCTTCCCCATAAAATCAAAGGTAGGTGTTTTTTTAAAAATTTGCATAATTTGTTCCTTGGCTATCTAAACTAAATAGACAGTTTTTTAATTTTCTTGCCGCCGACAGATAAATTGATAATGGCGCGCGTTCCCATGATTGCGGTAAACATCGATGTCAGAATCCCAATCGATAAAGTAATAGCAAAACCTTTAATCGCTCCAGTACCAAAAATATAAAGCACGACAGCGGCAATTAAGGTGGTGATATTTGCATCCAAAATAGTAGATAACGCTTTATCATACCCTGCATGAATACTTGCTTGCGGTGTATTACCCACCCTAATTTCTTCACGTATGCGTTCAAATATTAAGACATTGGCATCAACGGCCATACCTACGGTTAGTACAATACCTGCTATACCCGGTAAGGTTAAAGTCGCTTGTAACATAGACAATACGGCAACAATTAAAATAAGGTTGACGATCAAAGCAACGTTAGCGACCACACCAAAACCGCGGTACCAAATCAGCATAAAGACTAGTACGAAGACCATACCGATAACAACTGAATTTAAACCTTGAGCAATATTATCTGCACCTAAGCTTGGGCCAATAGTACGTTCTTCAATGATTCGAATCGGAGCAGCTAAAGCACCCGCACGTAATAATAAAGCAAGTGTACGTGCTTCATTACCATCATCTAAGCCGGTAATTTGAAAACGTTTACTGAAAACACCTTGTATAGTGGCAACATTAATGACCTCTTCGACTTTACGTGTAGTACGCACACGTTTGCCATCAACCATTTTACTGGTTTCTTTGTGTTCAATAAAAACCACGGCCATCGGTTTTTTAAGATTCTTTTTAGTGGTTTGCGCCATAACACGTGCGCCAGCACCATCCAGGGTGATAGACACCATTGGACTACTTGATTCACTATCAAAACCTGATGAAGCGTTAGTGATTCTGTCACCGGTAATGATTAAACGTTTTTTTAATACAACCGGTTGGCCTTCACGATCACGGTATAAGCGCGCAGTAGGAGGAATACGTCCTTCAATTGCATCTTGCGGAGAAACATTCACATCAACCAAACGAAATTCCAACGTTGCGGTTGCACTTAAAATTCGTTTTGCTCGTGCGCTATCCTGAATACCCGGTAATTGAATAACAATACGATTATCGCCTTGTTGCTGAATAATAGGTTCTGCAACACCTAGTTCATTAACACGATTACGTAAGGTGGTAACATTTTGCTGTAACGCGGATTTTTTTAACGAGACTATAGCTGTGTTCTTTAACGTAGCAATAAAATAAAATGCGCCGGCTTCTTCATAATCATCCAGCTCTAAATCATTAAGCTCTAATTTAACAACAGACATGGCTTTATCACGCAAAACCAATGAACGGAATTTAACCGTAACCTGTTCTTTATTATCACGAACAGACAAATAACGAATTTTTTTCTTTCTTAAGGCACCACGAATATCATTTGCATTACTTTCCATTGCCTGACGTAATACCAGTTCAGTATCCACTTCCATTAAGAAGTGCAAACCACCACGCAAATCCAAACCAAGGTACATCGGTTTGGCATTCATGCCTCTTAACCAACCAGGTGTTGCCGGTGCTAAATTCAGTGCAACCGTATAGTTTTCACCCAGGGCATCACGTAATCCATCGGCAGCTTTAAGTTGTTGTTCAACCCCATCGAAACGTAAAAGCAAACCTTTATCATCTAAAACTGAACGACGTAAATTTACGTTAACTTGTTTCAATACTTCAAGTGCTTTACTTTCAACTTGGCTATCAACAATATTATTTCGCGTTGCTGAAATCTGAATAGCAGGATCTGAGCCATAGATATTAGGTAACGCGTAAAGACTACCTACAACAAGAACAACAAGAAGTAATATGTACTTCCAGGAAGGATACTGATTTAACATAGAGGGAATACCTGAATTTTATTATTTTAAATGTAGCTTGGGATTCAGCTTTAAATACGAATTAACCTTTAAAGCTGATACCGCTGTCGGGCTGAAGCCCGACCTACAATTTAATCTTTAAGTGCTGCTTTCAATGAACCTTTGGGTAACACTGTCGCTACAGCAGATTTCTGGATTTTCATTTCTACATTGTCTGCGACTTCCAGCGTTACGTATTGTTCAGAAACATCAGTAATTTTTCCCAGGATACCGCCATTTGTAACGACTTCATCACCTTTCGAAATACCGGCAACCAGTTCACGGTGCTCTTTTGCCCGTTTTGATTGTGGACGAATCAAAATGAAGTAAAAAATTAGAATCATGCCACCGAAGAAAATCAGTGAAGTCATTGGATCTGCTTGTTCTGCACCTTGCGCTGCTTCGGCAACAGCATCTGAAATAA
>JAGLTQ010000156.1 GCA_023135195.1 Gammaproteobacteria bacterium
GTGTCACGCCATTCAACATAGATTTTTTTGGCTTTGCTGTTTGCTGCCATTGCTGATTTTAGTGCCACGTTAGCGTCAGCTAATGATTTAGTTGGTGCCGATTGGCAAGCGACTAAAGACAGCGCTATAACACTAGCTGCTGCAAGCTTTATAATTGTTTTCATGTTGATCCTCCAAAGGGAATTTAAAATTTATTACGACATCTTAGCCTGCATATAAGCAGATCATTATGAAGTTAGGTGGTCAATTTATAATTGGGTATGTTCCCGTGACCTGTGCCCATTATGCGTATTGTAATTTGTATTGGCAACTGTCTGGAGCGATAAAAATTGATGTATGCGTATTGCAATTTCGTTTTTAAGCTATTTTTAAGGCTAAAAGTTGATAAATATGAATATGTTTCTATGATAAAGATTAGTAAGCATTTACCAAATTCTAAAATATCTTTATAATTCGGCATTTTACGCCACTCTCGGAAACCCTTGATTATGCTACGAATCGCTCAAGAAGCCCTTACATTTGATGATGTTTTACTCTCGCCTGCCCATTCCACGGTTTTGCCTAAAGAAGTGCAGTTAAAAACACGTCTAACTAAAGATATTGAGCTCAATATCCCGCTTATTTCGGCTGCTATGGACACAGTAACTGAAGCGCGTTTGGCAATTGCGATGGCTCAAGAAGGTGGTATCGGAATCATCCATAAAAATATGGATTATAAGTCTCAGGCTGAGCATGTTCGTCAGGTTAAAAAATATGAAAGTGGTGTTATCAAGGATCCCCTTACTGTAACGCCTGAAACCAGTATTCGCGATGTCATCGAATTAACCTATGAAAAAAATATTTCTGGAGTACCGGTTGTCAGTGGCGATGAGTTAGTCGGTATTGTGACGAGTCGTGACTTACGCTTTGAGACCCAATTTGATAATCCTGTGTCGAGCATTATGACGCAAAAAGAGCATTTGGTGACGGTTAAGGAAGGTGCTGAAAAAGAAGAAATCCTGACCTTATTGCACGAAAACAGAATCGAAAAAGTCCTGGTTGTTGATGATAAATTCCACCTTCGTGGTTTAGTAACGGTAAAAGATATTCAAAAAGCCTCTGAATACCCGAATGCATGTAAGGATGATCAAGGTCGATTGCGTGTAGGCGCTGCGGTAGGTGTTGGTGCCGGTACAGAAGAGCGTGTGGCAGCATTAGCTGAAGCAGGGGTTGACGTCATTATCGTCGATACTGCACATGGTCATTCGCAAGGTGTACTTGACCGCGTAGCCTGGGTGAAGAAAAACTTCCCTCAAGTACAAGTTATTGGCGGAAATATCGCCACTGCAGCAGCTGCTAAAGCGTTGGCTGATGCCGGTGCAGATGCGGTAAAAGTGGGGATTGGTCCAGGCTCAATTTGTACCACGCGTATCGTATCGGGTGTAGGTGTACCTCAAATTACAGCCGTATCGAATGCCGTTGAAGCACTTGAAGGTACCGGGATTCCAGTTATTGCAGATGGTGGTATTCGTTATTCTGGTGATATTTCTAAAGCATTGGTAGCGGGTGCGCATTCAATCATGATTGGTTCTATGTTTGCTGGTACAGAAGAGTCGCCAGGTGAAGTAGAGCTTTATCAAGGTCGTTCTTATAAATCTTATCGTGGTATGGGTTCGCTGGGTGCTATGACTACACGTCATGGTTCAAGTGATCGTTATTTCCAGGAAGGCAGTGAAGCTGACAAATTAGTGCCTGAAGGTATTGAAGGTCGCGTGCCATTTAAAGGTTCTTTGTCTCCAGTTATAAATCAGCTTATTGGTGGTATTCGTTCAAGTATGGGTTATACCGGTTGTGCGACTATCGAAGATATGCGAACAAAACCTGAATTTGTTCGTGTCACTAATGCTGGTATGGCAGAAAGTCATGTTCATGATGTGACGATTACGAAAGAAGCGCCAAACTATCGCGTATAATTATTTGCTGGAACATTAGCTGAAATTTTCATGATTTAAAAAGCCCGTACTTATAAAAAAGTACGGGCTTTTTAGTTTGTGCGTATTTAATTTATTAGTATTAATTAAGGACTAAAAAAGATTTGGACATTAAAACTTTATTCTTAAGTTTTAACTCAATTTTGTAATAACTATTAGTAAATCCTTTTG
>JAGLTQ010000157.1 GCA_023135195.1 Gammaproteobacteria bacterium
ATTAAAAGAAAAAAAGATTAGCCACCAAGAACACCAAGATATAAAAATATAAACCACGGGGAACACGGGGAATTAAAATATAGTTTTAAATGTTTTCCCTGTGTGCCCAGTGCTCCCCGTGGTTAAATCTTATATTTTTCTTTTCTTGGTGTCCTTTGTGGCTAATCTTTTTTTCTTTTAATCTTCGGCAACTGCAAATCGATGCAGCTCATCCATGTTCACATGCTGTTTATCAATTTTCAGATAGGCAATGCCATCTTCTGCAATGACGGTAACATCAACAACACCGGTAACATGTGATAAATCTTTTAAAATTTCTTTTGCCTTTTCTTCTGTAACTTCACCCACATTTAATAAGTAACTGGTAAAGAAAAAGGGTTTTTTCATGGTAATGGCCAAACCAGCCCAAACCATGAGCAACATGACATTAAAGCTGGCAACACCACTTATGCCATAAAATTCACTTAACGTTCCACCGGTTAAACCACCTAAAAATACACCTAAAAATTGCGAGGTGGAATACGCTCCCATCGCCGTCCCTTTATGAGCTGCTGGTGCCAATTTGGCAACCAATGACGGCATGCTTGCTTCCAACAAATTAAAAGCCGAGAAGAACAACCATAACATGATCGCGAAGCCGACCAAAGAGTCTGTAAATAATGGCATACCTAACTGACTTATCGATAAAACAAATATAGCACCAATAAGTACTTGTTTTATCTTACGTTTTTTCTCAGCAAGAATAATAAAAGGTACCATGGTCAAAACGCCAAAAAATAAAGCGGGTAAATAAAGTTGCCAGTGCTGCTCAAGCGAAAAACCCAGCTGATCACGTAAAATGACTGGCATCACCATAAACATACTAACTAAAATAAAATGCAGAATAAAAATACCCGTATCTAACCGCAATAACTGTGGATCAGCCAAAGCTTGTCGGAGCCAGCTTATCTCAACTTCAGTATCACGGTGAAAACGACTCAGTATGGGTGTCGGTACCCAAAATTTAGCAACAGCAATTCCGCCAAATGCAAGAATAGCAGTAATCCAGAAAATGCCTTCTACTCCAAACCATCCATGTAGCATTGGCCCAAAAACCAATGCCAGGGCAAAAGACAATCCAATACTCATGCCTATGGAAGCCATGACTTTAATACGATGTTCTTCTCGTGTGAGATCAGCAGCCAAAGCCATAATTGCACTGGCAATTGCACCAGAGCCTTGCAGAGCTCGGCCTACAATAACTCCTGTAATTGAGTCTGCCATCGCAGCCACAACACTGCCAATGGCAAATATAATTAGACCACCAATGATAACCGGTTTACGACCAATTCGATCAGACAACAAGCCCATCGGTATCTGAAAAATAGCCTGGGTTAGGCCATATATACCTATGGCGAGACCGGCCAGAGTAGGAGAAAAACCCTCCAGATCCTCGGCATAGATAGCAAAAACAGGCAAAATCATGAATAGCCCTAACATACGTGAGGCAAAGATCGCCGATAACGACATCGCGACACGTTTTTCAAGGGAAGTCATTTTTTCCTGATTAAGGGACATATAAATTCAATCCAGCTTCTTAATTATTCACTTCATTTTGCCAAAATAAACCCTATCGCTAATAAATGGTGCTTAATTAGCGATGATTCAAAATTTATTTATTAGAAATTTTCCTATCGGCACAGGAAACGCGTATATTAGCAGGTTGCCCGATTAAACAAACGATAAAACGAAAAATTTGATGGATACCATTCATATACGTGGGGCTAGAACCCACAACTTAAAAAATATTGATATTGATTTGCCGCGCGACAAGCTTATTGTCATCACAGGTTTATCCGGTTCAGGTAAATCTTCACTGGCCTTTGACACCATTTATGCAGAGGGACAACGTCGTTATGTTGAGTCACTGTCTGCTTATGCCCGCCAGTTTCTTTCGGTTATGGAAAAACCGGATGTCGATCATATTGAGGGCTTATCCCCCGCTATTTCAATTGAACAAAAATCAACATCACATAACCCTCGTTCTACCGTCGGTACCATTACCGAGATTTATGATTATTTAAGATTATTGTTTGCACGAGCGGGGGAACCACGCTGCCCGGATCACGATATTGTATTAAATGCTCAAACCATCAGCCAGATGGTTGACCATATTTTAGAACTCCCTGAGGGTACTAAACTCATGTTGCTCGCACCACTTGTAGATGAACGCAAGGGTGAGCATGAACAAGTCTTTGAGCGATTACGCGCAGAAGGTTTTATTCGTGCCCGTGTTGATGGAAAAGTCACTGAACTTGATCAGGTTGAGAAACTGGATCGGAAAAAGAAACACACGATTGAAGCTGTTGTTGATCGCTTTAAAGTCCGTGATGATATTAAAACCCGACTGGCTGATTCCATAGAAACCGTATTAAAACTCTCAGATGGTTTGCTTCGTGTTAGCTACATGGATGATAGCAAGCAGGCAGATATAGTTTTCTCTGCCAAGTTTGCTTGCTCAGAATGTGGGTACTCACTTACAGAATTAGAGCCGCGTATATTCTCTTTTAATAACCCCGCAGGTGCTTGTCCGGGCTGTGATGGTCTAGGTGTACAGGAATTTTTTGATCCAAAACGTGTTGTAGTACAAGCAGATGCTGCTCTCTCTGGTGGTGCAATACGCGGCTGGGATCGACGTAACATCTATTACTATCAAATGCTGCTGTCCTTATCCCAATATTATAAGTTTGACATGGACGTGCCTTTTGAAGATCTCAAAGAAGACATACAACAGATTATTCTTTACGGCAGTGGCGATGACATTATTAAGTTTACTTACAATAATGATCGAGGTGGTAAAAAAATAAAAGAACATGCCTTTGAAGGTATTATTCCGAATATGCAACGCCGTTACCACGACACCGACTCAAGTGTTGTGCGCGAAGAACTTGCAAAATATATGAACCAGCAACCCTGCCCCGATTGTGGAGGACAACGTCTCAACCGTGCCGCACGTCATGTTTATATTGCGGAAGAAACCTTACCGCAAATATCTGCAATGCCGATTGATACAGCAGCTGACTTTTTCAAAAATTTAAGCTTACCGGGCAAGCGTGGTGAAATTGCAGAAAAAATAGTCAAAGAAATAAACCAACGACTCGAATTCCTCATTAATGTTGGCCTCGATTATCTTAACCTTAGCCGAGGTGCACACACATTATCAGGTGGTGAAGCTCAACGTATACGTCTTGCCAGCCAAATTGGTGCCGGGCTTGTTGGTGTTATGTATGTGCTGGATGAACCCTCTATCGGATTACATCAACGAGATAATACGCGTTTATTGAACACACTCACTTACCTTCGTGATATCGGTAATACGGTTATCGTGGTTGAGCATGATGAAGAAGCCATAATGATGGCCGATCATGTGGTTGATATTGGCCCTTATGCCGGCATTCATGGTGGTGAGATCATTGCTCAAGGCACGCCAGAGGAAGTATTGGCAAATCCAAACTCACTTACCGGCCAATATTTATCTGGTAAAAAGTGTATTGAAATTCCAAAACAACGAACGCCTCGCGATCCAGAACGTTTATTAAAAATTCGTGGAGCAACAGGCAATAACTTACGAAATGTTGATATAGATATTCCTGTCGGTTTAATGACAGCAATTACTGGTGTTTCTGGTTCAGGTAAATCGACTCTCATTAACGATACCTTGTATCGACATGCCGCAGCTGAAATTAATTCAGCATCTACGCCACCAGCTCCTTGTAAAGAAATTATTGGCCTAGGCCAGTTTGATAAGGTTGTCGATATTGATCAAAGCCCAATTGGACGTACCCCAAGGTCAAATCCAGCCACATATACAGGTCTTTTTACGCCAATACGTGAATTGTTTGCCGCTACACCCGAAGCTCGTGCGCGCGGCTATACGCCAGGACGTTTTAGCTTCAATGTCAAAGGTGGACGTTGTGAGGCTTGTCAGGGTGATGGTGTTATTAAAGTCGAGATGCACTTTTTGCCCGATATTTATGTGCCTTGCGATATTTGTCATTCAAAACGGTATAACCGCGAAACACTGGAAATTAAATTCAAAGGTAAGAACATCTATGAAATTCTGGACATGACCATTGAAGATGCGGTCGTTTTCTTTGATGCTATTCCTGTCGTAAAACGAAAACTACAAACACTCATTGATGTTGGCCTCACTTATATTCGATTAGGCCAGAATGCCACCACTCTATCGGGAGGTGAAGCACAGCGGGTGAAGTTATCACGTGAATTATCAAAACGAGATACCGGTAATACACTTTATATTCTGGATGAACCGACAACCGGTTTACATTTTCACGATATCGAACAGTTACTTGCAGTACTTCATCGTCTACGTGACCATGGCAATACACTTGTGGTGATTGAACATAACCTTGATGTTATCAAAACAGCCGATTGGATTATTGATATGGGGCCAGAAGGTGGTAATAAAGGTGGTACTGTCTTAGTTTGCGGTAGCCCTGAAACAGTTGCTGAGAGCAAGGATTCATATACAGGATATTACCTCAAGCCGATGCTGGAAAAGGCTAAGTAATAAAAGCTTATTGTAGGTTGGTTCAAGGAACAAAGTGACGGAACCAACAAAAAATGATGGATCCGTCGCGTTGCGACTTGATCCATCCTACTTGTTTAATTATCTAAATTTAGGCACAAAAAAACTGGAGTAGATTCGAATCATAGTGCCCCTCATAAAATTATATTCGAGGGTATCATTCGAACGCGGTGTGTATATCAACCACTATTGTTGATTTGACCTCGGCGTTCGAATGAATTCGAACCTACATTGCTGTTGCGCTACGCTAGGTAAAACCAGAGAAGGCACAAAAAAACCGGAACTTGATGTTATAAATCAAGGTCCGGTTTTTTAGATATAACTTTTAAAGCTTATTCAGCAGTTGCAACTTCTTCCGTTGTTTCTACAGTAGCTTCAACAATTGGACGGTCAACAAGCTCAACATAAGCCATAGGTGCTTTATCACCAGTACGGAAACCACATTTCAAAACACGCATGTAGCCACCCGGACGTTCTGCATAACGAGGACCTAATACTGTGAACAATTTAGTTACAGCATCACGGTCACGTAAACGTGCGAATGCTAAACGGCGGTTTGCAACTGTATCTACTTTAGCTAAAGTAATAAGTCTTTCAGCAATACCACGTAATTCTTTTGCTTTTGCAACTGTTGTACGAATCAATTCATGATCAAACAAGGACGCAGACATGTTTTTAAACATGGCTTTGCGATGTGAACTGTTACGATTTAGTTGACGACCACTATGACGATGACGCATGGTTTTATACCCTTAAAAATTCTTTATAACTTAATAGTAGCACTTAATATATTAAATACTGGCTAAAATTTAAAATCGCCGAACAACGGTTTCTTTTCATCTTCTGCTTTAGTGCGAAGAATCGCTGGTGGCCAATTTTCTAAACGCATTCCTAGAGATAAACCTCTGGATGCTAATACATCTTTGATTTCAGTTAATGACTTCTTACCTAAATTAGGCGTCTTCAATAACTCAACTTCAGTACGTTGAATTAAATCACCGATGTAGTAAATTTGTTCTGCTTTCAAGCAGTTAGCTGAACGTACTGTTAATTCAAGATCATCAACTGGACGCAGTAACACTGGGTCAATATCTGGCTCTTGTTCTGCTGGTTCTTCATCTTGTGTACTACGTAAATCAACAAATGCAGCTAGCTGGTCTTGTAAGATCGTTGCAGCATTACGAATAGCAGCTTCAGGATCAATCGTACCGTTTGTTTCTAACTCAATAACAAGTTTATCAAGGTTAGTACGTTGTTCTACACGAGCACTATCAACAATATAATTCACTTTATGAATAGGACTAAAAGTTGCATCTAATTGTAAACGGCCAATTGGACGATCTTCGTCTTCATCTGTAATACGAGCAGTTGAAGGTTCATAACCGCGACCTTTAACAACTTTTAGCGTCATATTAAAGTCAATTGCTTTAGTGATATTGGCAATAACATGATCAGGATTAATGCATTCAACATTGTGATCAAGCTGAATATCACCAGCAGTAACAACACAAGGACCTTTTTTACTGATAGTCAATGAAGCTTCAGCCGCAGTTTCCATGCGAAGTGCTACACCTTTAAGGTTAAGCATGATGTTTACAACATCTTCCTGTACGCCTTCCATTGTCGTGTATTCATGTAATACACCATCAATTTCAACTTCAACAATGGCACAACCTGACATTGAAGATAGTAAAATACGACGTAAAGCATTGCCTAATGTATGGCCAAAACCACGTTCCAAAGGCTCTAAAGTAACCTTGGCATGGCTATCGTTAATTTGCTGTATATCCACTATACGTGGTGTCAGAAATTCCTGTTCGGAGGCCTGCATGTATTGTCCTCTATAAAATCCAGTTAAGTGCGTTAAAGATGGAGTGAATAAAAAAGTAGCCCAATATCACTTGGAGTACAGTTCCACAACCAAATGTTCGTTGATGTCTGCTGACAAATCACTACGTTCAGGAACATTCTTAAATATACCTGAAAGCTTAGATGAATCTACATCTAACCATTCAACAATACCGCGTGTTTGGGCAGCATCCATAGAACCTTTGATGCGCAATTGATTTTTTGATTTTTCATTAATCGCAATAACATCACCCGCTTTTACTTTAATTGAAGGGATGTTTGATTTAACACCATTCAGCGTAATCGCTTTATGACGAACAAGTTGACGTGCTTCTGAACGAGATGCACCAAAACCCATACGATAAACAACATTATCTAAACGCGTCTCTAAAAGTTGTAACAAGTTAGTACCTGTTGAACCTTTAACTCGATCAGCTGTTTTGTAGTAACTACGGAATTGACCTTCAAGGACACCGTAAGTACGACGTAATTTTTGTTTTTCACGTAACTGAGTAGCGTAATCAGAGTTACGGCTACGGCGTTGACCGTGTTGACCAGGAGGAAACGGACGAT
>JAGLTQ010000158.1 GCA_023135195.1 Gammaproteobacteria bacterium
CGATCTGTTTTATTCATTTTTATTTATTTTTTATCTAAATCAACGTAGGTCAGACTTTAGTCTGACTTTATATAACGAAACCACAAACAGTAAGTTTCATCGTTATTTATATCGTAGCGCATAACTTGTAGTATGCGGTTTTGTTTAGTCTGCGTCAGACTGACACCCTCTAATATATTCTGTAAGAGGGGCACTACGAGTCTGACCTACAAGTTAAAAATCATTATGTTTAAGATGTTAAAAAATAAACGACCGTTGCACCGATCGACATACTTATTAATCCCATTACACGAAGAGAGCCTTCATCCAGCTCTCTTATAGTACTCATGGTTTGCTTAAATGCTTTTGGATTTAGAGCTGGCATTAGACCTTCTATTACCAACACTAAACCCAGCGATATCCATAGTGAATCCCACATTCGAAATATTTATTTTGATTTTTTAAAGTATTTGAAAAAATCAGAACTTGGATCAATTACCATAATGTCATTTTGTGCATTAAACGAGTTTTTGTATGCGGTTAAGCTACGATAAAAAGAATAGAACTCTCGATCTTTATTGTAGGCTTTTGCATAAATTCCAGCGGCTTTACCGTCACCGTCACCACGTGTTTTTTCTGCATCACGATACGCTTCTGCAAGTGTTACTGTACGTTGACGATCCGAGTCTGCACGGATTCTTTCTGCAGCTTCTGCACCACGTGAACGATAATCTTTTGCTACTCGGGTTCGTTCTGCTTCCATACGGCGATAAACAGAGTTACTAATGTCTTCACTAAAGTCGATTCGTTTAACGCGAACATCTACAACTTCGATACCAAACTTATCTACTTGTTTATTAGCGGCTTTAGTACTGGCATTCATAATCTCTTCACGTTCACCAGAGATAACTTCCTGGATTGTACGTTTACCAAACTGATCACGTAACGCATCATTAATAACGGCATATAAACGAAGTGCTGCAGTACGTTCATTACCACCTGACATTGCTTTGTAATATGTTTCTATATCACTAATATGCCACTTAACAAAGAAATCAACATTAACGTTTTTCTTTTCTTTTGTTAGGTAATTCGCAGGACGTGCATCCAACGTTAAGATACGTTTATCAAATTTACGAACATTATTTATCAATGGAATATTTAAATAAATACCCGGTTCAAAATCTGATTTTACAATTTCACCTAAACGAAACTTTAAAACCAGCTCACGTTCATCAACAATAAAAATTGACATTAAACCGACAATTAAAAGAACAACTGCGGCAATTAAGCCTATAGTTTTTTTATCAAACATGATTAACGACCCTCCCGGCCACGTAAAAGATCACGTGAACGTGATGTACTGTTATTGTCGGTAGAGTTTGGTAAAGACTGTTTCATGTTTTGCAAATCTTCCAAGCTGATAGATGAACCTTGACGAGACTGCAAACGATCTAATGGTAAGTACATTAGATTATTACCTTTCTTCACATCAACCATCACCTTATTACTGCTACCTAAAACTGACTCCATTGTTTCTAAGTAGAGACGTTCACGTGTAACCGCGGGAGCTTTTTTGTATTCAGTTAAAACTTTTATGAAACGTTGAGTTTCACCGGTTGCTTTTGCAATGATTTCATCTCGGTATGCTTCTGATTCTGATTTCATTCGAGCAGCTTTACCACGTGCTTTAGGCAAAATATCATTTGAATAAGCTTCGGCTTCATTCACTAAACGCTCTTTATCTTCTCGAGCTTTAATTGCATCGTTAAAAGCATGTTGTACTTGCTCAGGAGGCTGTGCATTTTGCATATTCACATTCGTTACAATCAATCCAGTGTCGTAACTGTTCAAGATATCTTGCATTAGTTTTTTAGTACCATTGGCAACTTCTACACGACCATCTTTAATAACAAAATCCATTTTATTTTTACCAACGATTTCACGCATAGCCGTTTCTGTAACCTGGCGTAATGTTGTGTCGGGATCTCTTACATTAAAAACGTAATCTTTTGCATTACTGACTTTGTATTGAACTTCAAATTGAATATCAACAATGTTTTCATCTTGTGTCAGCATCAAAGATTCATGTGACGTTGCACCAATATTGACACTACGCACACGGTCAACTTCAACCATTTCAACTTTTTCGATAAAACGAGGGAACCAATGTGGACCTGGCTCAGTAATGCGGTCAAATGCACCTACTCGTAAAACAACACCTTGCCTACCTTCATCTACGATATAGATACCGGATAAACCCCAAAGAACAAGTAAAATAGCCGCAATAAAACCAAAACCTTTAGAACCACCCACAGCGCTGCCACTGCCGCCAGATTTTCCGCCTTTACCACCAAATATACTGGTTACTTTCTCGTTCAGTTTTTTGAATACTTCATCCAAATCAGGAGGGCCATCCTGCTTGCCACCTTTATTACCCCAGGGATCCTTTGATCCACCGCCGCCGGGTTCATTCCAGGCCATTTCTTGATTTGGCTGATTCAATTTTGATATATCTTCTTTCGACATTTTTGGTCTCGTCATGTTATATAAAAGCTAGCTTTAAATTAGGTTAATTACGTATGTCTCTCGAGGGTGACATTCTATTGGGCTTGGGCTTCAGTCGCAAGCTGGAGAGTGACATGATTATCAACGATATACTGGTCAACAGCTTCATATTTGACCAAATTATCCCAATCAGCACGCCGTAAGGTGACATCCATCTCCCAGCCACCCGTTTCCTGAATTTTATCTTCATTCACTGCCCCTGCTTCAAATAAACGAGCATGCAGCTTTCCTGCAGTCGCCGGCAATGCAAGAACATGGTGAATCATATCTGTATTCGCCCGTTCGGCCAGTGCTTCATACAGTAAATCCAGTCCTTCACCCGTTAAGGCAGAGACCCAAACGCGTATTGGTATACCTGCCTCGTCCCGATCAATACGGGGAGAAACGCCATCCAATAAATCTATCTTATTGAAAACCAGCAGCTGTGGGCTATTTTCAGCACCAATTTCATCCAACACCAGGTTGACCTGATCGATGTTGTCATCACGTTCATCACTCGAGGCATCAACTATATGCAGTAATAAATCGGCATCTTGCGTTTCTTTTAATGTCGAGCGGAATGCTGCTACCAAATCATGGGGTAGCTGACGAATAAAGCCTACGGTATCGGCCAATACCACGGGGAAGCCAGCAGGTAGTTTAATCCGCCTAAGTGTTGGATCCAGCGTTGCAAAAAGCTGATCAGCGGCATAAACCTTAGCATTGGTTAAATTATTGAATAGTGTCGATTTACCCGCATTGGTATATCCGACTAAAGAAACTGTCGGCACTTCTGCTTTTTTACGTGCTCGTCGTCCCTGCTCACGCTGGCGTTGAACCTTATCCAAGCGTGATTTAAGCGTCCGAATTCGATGGCCAATTAAACGACGATCCGTTTCCAACTGTGTTTCACCCGGGCCACGTAGTCCAATACCGCCCTTTTGACGCTCTAGATGGGTCCAGCCTCGGACTAATCGGGTGGATAAATGACGTAATTGCGCTAATTCAACCTGAAGCTGACCTTCATGACTACGCGCACGTTGGGCAAAAATATCTAAAATGAGACCGGTACGATCAAGCACCTGACATTCGAGTAATGCTTCGAGATTTCGTTCCTGAACGG
>JAGLTQ010000159.1 GCA_023135195.1 Gammaproteobacteria bacterium
CGATGCACAAATTGGTTCTAATTTAACTGATAACACCATTAAAGAATCACTTCAAAAACTCGCAACCCGCGCCGAGCAAGCCAGTTATCCAAAGAGTGATAACACCACCGTCCTGGCAATGAAAATCACCTCTATGCAAAGCATTACAAAAGCAACAACTAAGAAAAAAACCGCGACAAAAAAATCTGATACACCTCTGGATGGTGCAATCCAGGAAATCGAAGAAGTTTTTAACTACTATAAAGATGAGATGGATAAATAGAAAGATTTCTAAAGGATCGTCATACCGCGCAGGCGCAAGTACATGGAAGTACGAAGGTAGGATAATGCAGGAGCTATTATCGATGTATCCAATTATTAAACAAATCTTTGGATTCCCGCCTACGCTGATTCATACCACCATTCATCCTTCTTAAACTGTAGGTTGGATCAAGCGTAGCGGATCCAACGTTTAAATGCTGTTGGATTCGTCGTTTTACTCCTTAACCCAACCTACAATTTCAAACTAAAGACTTCTGACTTGTAACTTTTTTTCGGTATAATACTTTTTTATCTAACTCCCATTTAAGGAACAATCATGCGACCAAGTGGCCGACCTCCCGAACAAATGCGTGAAATTCGCATCACCCGTAATTACACCAAACATGCCGAAGGCTCTGTGCTCGTTGAGTTTGGTGACACTAAAGTTATTTGTACTGCTTCTGTTGAATCACGCGTTCCCGGATTTTTACGTGGACAGGGACAAGGTTGGGTCACAGCTGAATATGGTATGTTGCCCCGCTCAACCGGTAGCCGGATGGGACGTGAAGCCGCCCGTGGTAAGCAAGGTGGTCGCACCATGGAAATCCAACGCCTGATCGGTCGTTCATTGCGCGCCGCGATTGATTTAAAAGCACTCGGCGAAAATTCAATTACGATTGATTGCGATGTTATCCAGGCCGATGGTGGCACACGTACAGCTTCAATCACCGGTGGTTATGTTGCTTTAGCCGATGCCATTAATTATATGCTGGCAGAAAAAATGATTAAAAAGAATCCATTAACCAGGCATATCGCATCTGTATCCGTCGGTGTTTATAAAGGCACACCGGTTTCAGATTTAGATTACATCGAAGATTCTGATTGTGACACCGACATGAATATAATCATGGATGACAACGGTGGCTTCATTGAAATTCAGGGCACAGCAGAAGGTGATGATCCTTTCACCAGTACTCAGTTAACTGAAATGCTGGGTTTAGCAAAAAACTCCATTGAACATTTAATCGAAAAACAACGTGAAGCTTTAGGCGAATAAAACAACTGTCATTGCGAGGGAATAAAATGACCGAAGCAATCTCAGGATAAAAAAGAATAACTATAAGATTGCCGCGTCAGAACTGAAAACTACCATTTTCAAGTTCTTTCTCGCAATGACCTGTTGTAATTATTTATAGGTTCACAATTATGAAAAAAATCGTATTAGCAAGTAACAACAAAGGCAAAGTCCGAGAATTCGGAGAAATGCTTTCAACTATCAATATGGAAGTATTGCCACAAGCGACTTTTAATATTGAAGATGCTGATGAGACAGGTCTCACCTTTGTTGAAAACGCAATCATAAAAGCACGTCATGCATCTGCTATAGCAGGATTACCTGCCATTGCGGATGACTCTGGTTTAGAAGTAGATTTTTTAAAAGGCGCACCCGGAATTTATTCAGCACGTTATTCCGGTAAAGGTGCAACTGACGAAAAAAACTTACTTAAACTTTTAGATGCATTAAAAGATGTACCTGAAGAAAAACGCACCGCTCGTTTTCAATGTGTACTGGTTTATATGCAACATGAAAATGATCCCACCCCCATAATTTGCCAGGGTACCTGGGAAGGAGTGATCTTAACCGAACCACAAGGCGAGAATGGTTTTGGATATGATCCGATTTTTTATGTACCTACGCATAAATGTAGTTCAGCGCAACTTAACGCTGAAGAAAAAAATAAACTAAGTCATCGTGGTCAGGCGTTAAAAAAATTATTAGCGGCTTTACAATAAATTTATAATTCTTCCGTATCAGGCAGGTGTTCAAAAACTTCTTTTACTGTCTCATATTTATTTAATGCTTCAACCACACTGTTATGAGGTTTCACTAAAATATCGGGAAAATCTTTTTCATTATTTTCATTTATGGGAAAGGCCAGCTGTTCTTTTGGTGGGATAAACTGTGCATCAACACCCTCTTTATTTCCTCTCGGATCAACCCGATACCAGCCAATATCTTGCAAAAAAACAGCATTAAATCCATGCAAGCTATAAGGCGCACCATCATCGTTAATGCTTAATCGCTGATAACACAGGCCGGCCGGAATATTGTTTGCCCGTAATAATGCAGCCAGCAAATGACTTTTTGCAAAACAATAACCTGTGCCATGCTTCAAAACCTCAGAAGCTTTACAGGTAACAGGATTCATTTTGTAATCCCAGCTATGTTTAATTTCGTCACGCACCCATTCAAAACAACTTTTAGCTACGTCTATATCCTTTTTTTTATCCGCAGCAAGTTTTTTCGCCAGCTCAAGAATTGCAGGATTATCCCAATCAATATACTCAGAAACTTCTAAATATTCTTTCATTATTTTAATTTTATCTACAGTATTTGTTACACTATATATTTAAGCACCTATTATCATCATGTTCAACTTCACTACACTTCCTCCATTAGCCTTATACATTCACTTTC
>JAGLTQ010000016.1 GCA_023135195.1 Gammaproteobacteria bacterium
CCGGACGTGGCTTAAGTAAAAAACAGGCGCGAGCTTTACAACAGTCACAACAGGCTTTGATTGTTAACTTTGCTTATCCATCAAAAGATGTTTGGAACGGTTTACATGCGGCAACTGAATTAATGGAAGCCCTTGCCCACAAGACAAATGGATTATTGTGGGATGAGACGACACGTGAGACATTTTCGTTAGCTGCGTGGAAAGATAGACGTCTAGCTAATTGGAAGAATGGAGTACCTGATATTTCAAAACATATCACCATTCATGCCTATAAGAGTGGCGAGTTTATCAGGGCAATTACACTGGGAATGGAAAAGTTCGGTTTGCCTGATGTGGTGGTTGATAACTTTGCCTGGTCTTCAAACAGCAGTGTCGGCAGTGTGATGAATCTGTTTAGTCAGGTCATGGCAGAAGGGGCGGTTGTTACTAAAGCTGGTGAGTTTGATTTAAATATCAAATCTATCAAACATCCTGGTGTTCGCGAGCCACAATTAAAATCACTTATGAAAAATGCAAAAGCAGTTGCCCGTCTTTCACTTCGACAAGGTATTTGGGAAGAGGGTGATCCTCGTAATCGTTTGATTCAGCTTAAGTTTGATCGGTATAAAGGCCGTGATGTGCATGCAAAACTTGACTCAATGATATCTTCACTTTTTGGTTCAGAGGACTCGATTAAATATATTAAACACAATGCTGACTTGGAAATAGAAAGTGAAAAGGCAAAAGCCAGGTTACCAGCTTTGCGAAAAGATTTTAATGCAGGGCTGCAACCAGGTGAATTCATTCAGGTCAAAGCACCTTTCCCTGTTCCTGGCGGAGGGAGTGAATGGATGTGGGTTGAGGTGAGCAAATGGAAAGGGAATGCAATTGAAGGTTTGTTAAAAAATGAGCCTTTCAATATACCTACTCTGCATGCAGGGCAGATGGTAAAGGTTAATCAACAGGATGTGTTTGATTATATTCGGCGCTACCCAAACGGCAAAGAGATTGGTAATAAAACGGCTGAGATTATTAGTAAAATGCGCAGTCAGTAATATTTGAGTTTTGTGTTAAATATTTAAACAGTCATTTATACAACTTTTTTGGGAAAATTAAATTGAACATAACGAATGTAGAAGACTTAAATAAAAACTTTTCCTTATCTGGTGACAATAATATCCTTCGTTTTAAAATCGGCAAGGGTAATATTCCGTTAGTTGAAATTCAGAACGAACAAGCCAGTGCAACTATTAGTCTGCAAGGTGCACATATTCTTAGCTGGAAACCGGTTAATGAAGATGAAGTGATTTGGTTATCTGACGATGCGATGTTTGCAACGGGTAAATCAGTTCGCGGTGGTATACCTCTTTGTTGGCCCTGGTTTGGTGCGCATGAAAGTAACTCCACCTTTCCGGCTCATGGCTTTGCTCGTACCGTGTTATGGCAGGTTACTGATACACGTGTTATATCAGCAGGTGAAACACAAATTACTTTTCGACTGGTTACGGATGAGCTGGAGGAAAACTTTCAACAGATGTGGCCACAGCCAACAGTAGCGGAATACCGCTTAACGATTGCTGAAAAATTAACGATGGAACTGACTACCTTTAACCAGAGCGATCAAACTATTACCATCGGTCAGGCACTTCATACTTACTTTAATATTGAAGATATCAGCAACACAGTTGTCTATGGATTAGAAGGAAAAACCTATCTTGATAAAACAGAAGGTTTCATTTCAAAAGTTCAGGAAGGCCCTGTTACCATTAACTCGGAAGTTGATCGTGTCTATTTAGATACAGCAGATGACGTTATTATTGATAACAAGAAAAGAAAAATCAGTATTAAAAAACAAGGCAGTCATTCAACAGTTGTTTGGAACCCGTGGATAGACGTGGCAGAAAAGATGGGTGACCTGGGTAAAGAGGGTTACCGCAACATGTTATGTGTTGAATCTGCGAACGCGGTTGACGATGTTGTTAATATCAAAGCAGGTGAAAGTTATACCTTGTCAGTGACTTATCAAATTTAGCCTATTATCACCCTGTTTATGTTGGTGACATCGAAATGAGGCAGCAAATAAAGGGAGCAGAGTGATTATTATTTAATCACTCTGCCCCCTGGTACTTCCTTTAGCTCTAAGGCTGTTCAGTAATCGGAAACAACGTTATTTCAACTCGACGATTCAAACTACGGCCTTTTTCGGTTTTGTTACTGGCTATCGGGTTTTTCTCACCAAGACCAATTAATTCAATTCGTGCTGGATTAACTTTTTTATTCACTAAAAAGTCGGCGACAGATCTGGCGCGGTCTTCAGATAATTTTTGATTATGAGTATTTGATCCTACACTATCAGTATGTCCTGATACGACGACAGTGGTCTTGTTGTACTCTTTAACCACCAGAGCAACTGAGCCGAGTACGTCATAAAAATCAGATCTTAGATTGCGTCTATTGGTTGCGAAGGTGATATTCCCCGGCATAATCAGGTTAATATTATTCCCATCTCGTTGAACGCTAACACCTGTTCCCCGCAATTGTTTTCTTAATTTGGCTTCCTGAGTATCCATATAATAACCGACACCACCACCAACGATTGCGCCAATTCCTGCTGCTTGCAACATGCGTGTATTACGCTCCTTACTACTTTTATTTCTGTTTGCCAGGAAGGAAACCAACATGGCTGTACCTGCACCAATGCCTGCTCCTTTTGCAGTACTAGAGGTTTTTTGTTCACCGGTATAGGCATCGAATGTCGTGCAGCCACTAAGCATGATTAAGCTGGCAAGGCTTAAAGCTGTTATTGATTTTTTCATATTGAAGTACCTATTATGTTTCTTGGAAAAAATTACCGTTATTCGAAGTATAATTTATAATATACTAAAATTGGAAAGATTGGAGCAGTTTCTGATGTGGCCGCACAAAACTGTGAAAAAAGTAATAATTTTCAGTGAATGTGGTAGATTGTTAGTAATGTATAAAATTTAAAATAAAAAAATTATAAGGCGTAACTATTCAGTGGCAATAAAACCAACCATTTATAAATTTAGAATTTCATTATCTGATTTAAATCGAGACTATTACGACACGCTTAACTTAACTCTTGCACAACATCCATCTGAAACAATAGAACGTATGATGGTTCGGGTTTTGGCTTATTGTATTAACGCGCAGGAACACCTTACTTTTACCAAAGGACTTAGTGACATTGATGAGCCTGATTTATGGGTGCGTACTTATGATGAGCAAACAACATTATGGATTGAAGTGGGTGAACCGAATGTAGATAGAATAAAAAAAGCAACTCGACTTGCTGATGAGGTTAAGGTCTATAGTTTTAATTCAAAGTCGGATGTGTGGTGGAGTCAGTCCCAGAATAAAATTAGTCAGTTAAAGGCATCTGTCTTTAAATTTGAATGGGAAAGTATTAAGGCACTCGCAGCCCTGGTACAACGAACAATGGATGTTTCTGTCAGCATTACCGGTGATTCAGCTTATATTGCAGCCGAACAAGGTGAGTGTGAAGTAGCTTGGATAACATTACAGGAATAATAATAGGGCAGTCACAATAGAACTATGTCGTTCTATTGTGAACTGTCTATTTATTAACTTAAATTTCTAACTAGTTTAAGTTCAACATCACGGTATTTGAAAATTCACTATTACTCGTCGTCCCAATAGTCTTAACTGCAATATATAATTTATTTCCAGTTGCGAAGTCTGCAACACGACTCCATGCTGTAGATGTATCATTATTTTGTACCAATGCATTTGTTGCACCTGACATATCAGCCTGGTTAGATATGTACAATAGATACTCAGACTTTTCAGTTGAGAGTAAAATCTGAACAGGGATTGAACTGTATACTACAGTGCCTTCAACAGGTGAAAGGATTAAGCTTGATGCTGTACTTTCCGATGAAGCTGCGATCATAAGTTCTTCTGTGTGAACAATACGATCACTCATTTCACCAATCTCATCAGCCATTAGTAAAATTCTATCAGCCATCACGCCAATATCACTCGATAAACTGGTCACTACCGATTCAATTGTTTCAAGTGCGGCCAGTACTATTGGCTCAAACAGTAATGAAGCATTGGCTCGTTGTGTTGTTGCTGTAAAGAGAACAAGTGAAGAAGATAGTAATAGGACTGCAAATGTGGTTATACGCATACTTTTTTTCATTGATTCTATACCCCAAGTTAAATTTATGCGCGCATAATACTCTTTATTACAAAATAAGCAAACGCTAATATACCTTGAGTTTATGCTTGGGCATTGATTCTTACTTAACAATCTTTTTAAGGTAAGCCTTTGAATAATAATATAATAATATACAGAACTGGTTGCTTAGATAATAGGTAGTTAACTTTACTAGCCGTATGAATAGTAGGGTTTAACATTAATACGCTTTGGCCTTGTCCCTCTGAAACTCTCATATTCTGAGATATTTTTGTGATCTAGCTTACATATATGAGCGACAGGTGTTCTATTTTGTTGTTGTTGGTTTAGATGATAAGTAGTCTTAAAGCTTATATGAAATCTGTTTTTTTACGTTAGCAGGGACTGCTAATAAAGAATTGAGCAACGAGGTTCGTTATGAATATTGATGGCTTTGATAATAATATTACTTGTCGTGCAGGTGAGCATGATGTATCGGTTATTCGTAGTAATCGTTTTTATTCGACAGGGGATAGCTGGTATTTCAGTACTCGTGAAGGTACTAATGAAGGACCTTTCACAAGTAGAATACTTGCGCATGATGCTATTCAGAAATATATTCGTGACAGACAACTTGCTAATTAATAAGTCTTTAGTACTATAAATTCATAGACTAAAAATTAACTATTCGAAAATCGTTCGATTATATCTTTTACAGATTCAATTTTAGTAATTCCTTTCACACTTTTCCCTGCTTGCCAGTAATCTCGTTTTCCTGTTTTATCCAGCACGGCTTTTTTTAATGACCAGAGGGAGCGCAACATATAAAAAGTCCGCATGAGGTATTTGCTTTTTGAACTTCTCAATAACCATTTTTCAAACTTATTGGTTTTTAAGCCTAACCGGTTAACGTAAGGTGTATTGATTAAAGATACCGGTATGCCACTAACACGTTCGCTTAATACAATATCTGTTTCATTTGCTTTAACGATGGCTTCTTTATAAGGAAGGGGCGCATTACATTCTGTGGTGGCAATAAAACGAGTACCCATTTGTACACCGACATAACCTGTATCAAGGGCTCGTCTAAAATCGTCCGGGGTACTAATACCACCTGCGCAGATGATAGGTAAGTTAAATGATTCTAAATCCTGATAAAGTTGTTCGGATGTTTGTTGTCCGGCGTGACCACCCGCACGATTGTTGACACTAATGAGTCCATCGACACCGCCATCAATCGCTTTATGTGCCCATTTTTTTTCGGTGACATCGTGATACACAATACCACCACATTCATGCACACGTTTAACCACCCAGTCAGGTTTACCTAATGAAGTAATAAAAAAACGGACACCTTCTTCCAGGGCAATATCAATCCATTGCACCATACGTTCATGATAACGTTTGTTACTTTGTTCGATGAGTGCATTCATTCCGATGGGTTTAGAGGTTAATGAACGAATATACTGTAAGCCTTCTCGAAATTCATAACCATGAACATAACTTAATGATATCGGTTGTACGATACCGATTCCTCCTGCATCTGAAACAGCGGCGACCAGTTCAGGATTACTACAGGGATACATGGGGCCACCGATTATAGGTAGCTCAATATTTGCTTGTTGGGTAAATATATTTTCGAAGGACTTTGTCATTATTCTATTGATTCACTTGGTAATGGAGAAAGTCGCCAGTTCACCGTCGTACGTGCGACAACATCACCTTCGCTATCCTTGATATCAGTATAAATTTCAAAATCAGTATCTTCAGTGATAATTGGCGGGGTGCAGGAACTTTCTGCAATTAAAACGCCACGTGCTTTTTTATAAAACTCAATGGATATTTTGATTGGAATACCACGAGTTGACTCAGACAAGGTTCCGAGCATGGCTAAGCCGCTGGTATATTCCCCGAGGTTGGTTAATGCTATTGCGTGTACAGAATTTAAATGATTGCGGATGCGTCGATGATCACGTAATTGTAGTTTTGCGTAACCGAAATTAAGTGTGATGACTTTGGCGCCAATTGATCCACTGTATGGCACAATCCATCCAAGTATTCGGCTAAATAACCAACGACCACCTGGTAGTTTGTGTAAACGCTGCCATAATCGCTGTAAGCGTGCGATGGGATTGTCGTTGTTTACATTGCTCATTCCAGCGTCCTTATTATGCTTATATACATCAGCTTAGCACACGCAATAAGGAATATTTTTAACTAAGTATTAACATAATTTCATAGACGAAAGGCAGTTGTCCTGTTACTTTCCCTTTTTGAATATTACTCTCTCAAATTGCTCAATATAGGTCGCTTGAAATGAAAAAAATTACAATTGTAGGTGCAGGTTTTGCGGGCTTAAGTGCCGTTAGACAATTACGCAAACAGGATAAAAATTGTGAGATTACACTGATAGCACCTAAAGCAGAGTTACATTATTTGCCGAGTTTGATCTGGGTTCCCAGTGGTTTACGTAAGCGTGAAGATATCATTGTGCCTTTAGATAACTTCTTCCGTCGTATGAATGTAACGTTTCACCAGGGTAGCGTGACGGGGTTGCGTGATGCTGGACGAACAGTTGAAACAGATAATGGTGATGTGAGTAATGATGGTTTAATTATTGCCTCTGGTGGACGTTTTATTAAAAAACTGAAGGGTATCGAGAATGCCATTACACCTTGTGAAGGTATTGATGCTGCTGAGCAAATTCGAGATCGTATTGCTGATATGAAAGGCGGCACTATTGCGTTTGGTTTTGCTGGTAATCCTAAAGAACCATCGGCCATGCGTGGTGGTCCAATGTTTGAATTTTTGTTTGGTACAGATACGTTATTAAAAAAGCAGGGACGACGCGATAAGTTTGAGCTGGTATTTTTTAGCCCTGCACCTAAACCAGGTAACCGCTTAGGGCCAAAGGCAGTGGGTAAATTACTTGGTGAGATGAAAAAGCGTGGTGTTAAAACGTACCTGGGTGAAAAAATGAAAGCCTTTGAGAGTAACAAGGTTATCACCGAAGGTGCAGAGTTTGATGCTGATCTGATTATCTTTATGCCAGGCATGACGGGTAATACATGGTTTGATAACAGTGAACTACCTCGTTCAGAAGGTGGTCTGATCAAAGCTGATGCACACTGTAAGGTCGGAACTATGGATGCGGTTTATGTAGCTGGTGATTCGGGTAGTTTCCCTGGACCAGACTGGATGCCTAAGCAAGCACACATGGCAGACTTACAGGCAGAAGCGGCAGCAAAAAATTTACATGCAGAATTAAACGGCCAAACTGCCGATGCTGGATTTAAAGTAGAACTAATTTGTATTGTTGATAGTAACGACAAAGGCATCATGGTTTCGCGTACTGAAAAACGAAACATTATGTTACCGGGTACGGTTGTTCTGCATTGGGCTAAACGATTCTTTGAATGGATGTATTTGCGTAAATATCGTTAGACTTTATTAAAATAAAATTAGAAGGTTTTTTATGTTGTCCTTTTTCAGAAAATTAAGCCTAATTGAAGGCTTTTCACTTATTGTTCTTTTCTTTATTGCTATGCCAGCGAAATATCACTTTGGATATTTCGATATTGTCTGGGTAGTTGGAATGACTCATGGTCTGCTTTGGTTGGCATATCTTATGGCATCGCTAGTCGTCAGTCATCAGCAGAAATGGTCGATCACGTTTTGGCTTTTAGTCCTTTTTGCTTCTGTTATTCCTTTTGCTTGTTTCTTCCTCGATCGGAAGCTTAGAAATAATTAAAAACTAGTAACAGTAAATGAGGGATGAGCTACTATCCCTTTTTGCCTTTCAGTAAAAAGCTAGTTATAGCCTAATGCCGTTCACTTAAGAGCTAAATTTTATTTTTTAACTGATCGGCATTAAGTTACAGCCATATTTGTGGCCTAAATTACCTTCTTATTTGACGTGAACCTATCTCCAATCTGAAATATAATACTGGTTTTACGGGCTTTCCCCGTTATTAACCATATTAGAGATAGTCACAATGTCCAGTTCTAAAATCTACTATACTGAAACCGATGAAGCCCCGGCTTTAGCTACATATTCCTTTTTACCCATTGTTAAGGCTTTTAGCAAAGTCGCAGGTGTTCACGTAGAAACACGGGATATCTCGCTGGCATCACGTATATTAGCTAATTTCCCGGATAATCTGAGGGATGATCAAAAGCAGGCTGATGCTCTTACTGAGCTTGGTGAACTGGCAAAAACACCCGATGCGAATATCATTAAACTTCCCAATATCAGCGCTTCTCAGCCTCAATTGAAAGCGGCAATTAAAGAACTTCAGTCATTAGGTTATGACATTCCAGACTATCCTGAAGAGGTGACATCAGATGAAGATAAGGAAATTAAAGCGCGTTATGCCAAGGTGCTTGGCAGTGCGGTAAACCCGGTACTGCGTGAAGGTAACTCAGATCGTCGTGTCGCGGGACCTGTTAAAGAATATGCGAAAAAACATCCGCATTCGATGGGTGCCTGGTCAAGCGATTCAAAATCACACGTAGCTTCAATGCCTGATGGTGATTTTTATTCGAGTGAAAAATCTGCCGTTATTGAAACAGTGGGTGATGTGAAAATTGAATTGATTGGTGATGATGGATTTGTTCAGGTATTAAAAGAAAAAACGCCTGTTTTAGCTGGTGAAATAATTGATGCCTCAGTAATGAGTGTGAATGCATTGTGTGATTTCTTTGAAGCCGCTATGCAAGATGCAAAAGATGAAGGTGTCTTACTTTCATTGCACATGAAAGCAACCATGATGAAAGTATCCGATCCAATCATCTTTGGTCATGCTGTTAATGTGTATTACAGCGATGTCTTTGATAAACATGCGGCCACTTTTGAAAAGTTAGGAGTTGATACCCGTAATGGTCTGGGTGATGTCTACACAAAAATTAGTGAGCTGCCAGAAGCAGAACGCAAAGCAATCGAAGCCGATATCGAAGCGGTATATAAAACACGTCCTGAATTAGCAATGGTAAATTCAGATAAAGGCATAACCAACTTACATGTACCCAGTGATGTGATCATTGATGCCTCAATGCCGGCGGCGATTCGTTCGTCAGGCAAGATGTGGGGTAAAGATGGCAAGTTACATGATACTAAAGCCATGATTCCTGATCGTAACTACGCAGGTATTTATCAGGCAACGATTGATTTTTGTATTGAGCATGGCGCGTTTGACGTTACCACCATGGGTAATGTCAGTAACGTAGGCCTAATGGCACAAAAAGCAGAAGAGTACGGCTCGCATGATAAGACATTTGAAATTGGTGCTAATGGTACTGTTCGTGTAACAGATGCATCAGGATCAATATTATTAGAACACAGTGTTGAACAAGGTGATATCTGGCGCATGTGTCAGACTAAAGATTTACCCATTCAGGACTGGGTAAAGCTTGCTGTTAATCGTGCGTGTTTAACCGGGCAACCAGCTATTTTCTGGTTAGATGATAAACGTGCGCATGATGCAAAGTTAATCACCAAAGTTGAAACATATTTAAAAGATCATAATACAGATGGATTAGACATTAGAATAATGTCGCCGTTTGATGCAACTTTATATACCTTAGAACGTGTTAAGGCGGGTGAAGATACCATCTCTGTCTCCGGCAATGTCTTACGTGATTATTTAACCGATTTATTTCCTATCTTAGAGTTAGGCACCAGTGCCAAAATGTTATCAATCGTGCCTCTACTTGCTGGTGGTGGTTTGTTTGAAACAGGGGCAGGTGGTTCGGCTCCAAAACATGTAGAACAATTATTAACAGAAAATCATTTACGCTGGGACTCTCTCGGAGAGTTTTTAGCGCTGGCTGTTTCGTTAGAAGATTTGGCTCAAAAAACAAATAGCTCAAAAATAAAAGTATTAGCTGAAGCCTTAAATAAAGCCAATAGCAATTTTTTAAATAACGATAAGTCGCCATCACGTAAGGTGGGTGAATTAGATACACGTGGTAGTCATTTTTATCTTGCTATGTATTGGGCGCAAGCTTTGGCTGAACAGAATGATGATAGTCAATTAAAAGCCTATTTCAAACCTGTAGCAGCAATACTCACTAATAATGAAACAAGAATCGTTGATGAGCTAAATAGTGTTCAAGGGAAGCCCGTTGACCTTGGTGGTTACTATTGCCCGAATAAAGAACTGGTTGCACATGTAATGCGTGCTAGTAAAACGTTAAATACCATTATTAACGGCTTAAACTAATAATATTATTTGTACCTTTTAATGAACAGTTCCCTGCCCAGCAAGGGGCGGGTTACGACTGCATGGACGCAGGAGGTAGGGCAACGCATGGAGCAGTTGCCGAGGGTGGGGAGATATATAAGATCCCCTCCCCCTAGCCCCCTCCCTGAGGGAGGGGGAATAAAATTAGAAACTTTCTAGCCCCCTCCCTGAGAGAGGGAATAAAATCAGAAACTTTCTAGCCCCTCCCTGAGAGAGGGAATAAAATCAGAAACTTTTCTGAATAGTTCCCTCCCTAGTAAGGGGACGAGCCCATGGACGGGCGAAGGTACGACTCCATGGATGGAGGAGCTAGAGCAACGCAGGACGCAGTTGCCGAGAACAATGCAGGAGCAATTGTTGATGGTTACGACTGCATGGACGCAGGAG